>DATEWS010000652.1:0-3208 GCA_035257785.1 Pyrinomonadaceae bacterium | reverse complement strand
CTCCGCCTCCGCGAGCCCCGCCACCGGGTCGTACAGTATCCATCAACGCGAACAGTCCGAATTGGTGACTCAAGCCTTAACCACGGATTAAACGGATCACGCGGATATCCGCTAAAATCCGCGTAATCCGTGTCCAACCTTTCTTTGCGAAATAAAGTACTTGACAATATTCGGAGCGCGAAAGTAATATGCTCGGCATGGAGCCTGTACCCCTTCATGATCGGGCGATTGACAATATTCGCTACATACGCGAGACCATGGAGCGCGCCACGCCCTTTACCGGGATCTCCGGGCGCGGCGAAATGGCTATCGGCGCGACTGCCCTCGTCGCCAGTGTTATCGCCGCTAAGCAACCTAATTTCAGATCCTGGGTCTATATCTGGCTCGCCGAAGGCTTCATCTCGCTTCTAATCGCCGGCTGGTCCATGGATCGTAAAGCCCGCGCCACCCACACCTCCCTGTTCTCAGGCTCAGGCCGCAAAGCTGTGTTTAGTCTCGCCCCTCCCGTGATTGCCGGCGGCTTGTTAACTCTCGTACTCGCTCAGGCCAGCATACCGCACGCCATTCCCGGTGTTTGGCTGTTGCTCTATGGCACGGGCGTGATCACTGGCGGCATGTTCTCCGTTCGCGCGGTTCCCGTGATGGGCCTGTGTTTCATGGTGCTCGGCGCAATCGCGCTTTTCAGTTATCCAACCTGGACCAACTGGTTCATGGCCGCCGGCTTTGGCGGACTCCATCTTTTGTTCGGTGCAATTATTGTGAGGAAATACGGTGGCTAAACAGTCAACAGCAAAACAGGAACGAAAACAAGATTCAGACGTGAACGCTCGTGCAGCGGTCGTTAAGCAGAAGAGTGCCGCTCCTAATCTCGATCGTTTAATTCACGAGCGTTTGCGTCTGGGTATAATCAGCGCCCTCGCGGCCAATGAATCGCTGACGTTCAGCGATCTCAAGAACCTGATGAATACCACTGACGGCAATCTCAGTGTGCACGCGCGCAAGCTCGAAGAGGCCGGCTACATCTCGTGCTCGAAATATTTCGAAGGTCGACTTCCCAAGACCGAGTACAAGCTAACTGCGGCCGGTCGCAGTGCCCTGCAAAATTATTTGAGTCACATGGAAACGCTAATCAAACAGATGCGCAACATGTAGTTTCGCACACACTGTTTCTGTGGCTCACCACATTGCTCACCCCACGCGCAGCGCGGACAATCCTCGAACCTGTGTCCACCAATGACCACAGACAAGGAGTAGAGACATGACTAAGAAAATCATTGCCATCACGTTCATCTTCATTTGCGCGTCGATCGCATGGGCCGTCCTCGGCGGAACGATTTTCGCTCGCACCTATGATTCGGGTGCTCTCTCCTCCGATCGGGTCGCCTCAACCTGGGGCACGCAACAAAATCAGGGACCACCGGCTGCTTCTTACAGCACGTTCGTAGACAAACAACAGGAGACACTCGAGAACGGTCTCAGGGTGTGGAAGACCGTCACTGAAGAAAATGTCACTCTACTGCCGCTGGAGAGCAGTCGCATCGACGTTGATCTCGATCTCCAACATCGTCAAAAAGGCCTGCTGTGGTACGCCACTTACAAAGTCGCATTCTCGGGCGTTTATAGTTTTCGTAACACAAGTGACAAAGAACAAAAAGTTGATTTCAAACTGCAATTCCCGACGACCCAGGCAATCTACGACAATCTCACTTTCGTCGTCGACGGAAATCCAATCGCGATAACCAATGACAAAAATGCAGCCATCGGCTCCGTCAAGATCGGAGGCGGTAAGACGGCACAACTAGCCGTTAGCTACAGCTCGCAGGGTCTTAATGAATGGCGTTACAGCTTCGGAAGTGGCGAGGTTGCGCAGGTGCGCGATTTCTTCCTGCGCATGAAAACAAACTTCAAGGACATCGACTTCCCGGATAACACGCTCTCACCCTCCGAAAAAATGGAGACCGCGAAGGGCTGGGACCTGAACTGGTCGTACAAGAGCCTTTTGTCGGGATATCAAATCGCGATGGTCATGCCGGAGAAATTGCAACCGGGACCGCTTGCGGGAAGAATCAGCTTTTTTGCCCCAGTATCACTCTTCTTCTTTTTCTTCCTCATGCTCATCATCACCACCATGCGCGGCATCGATCTTCACCCGATGAACTATTTTTTCCTCGCTGCCGCGTTCTTCTCCTTCCACCTGCTACTGGCTTACCTCGTCGATCACGTGTCGATCCACGTCGCGTTTGCGATCTCGTCCGCGGTGTCGGTTTTCCTGGTTGTGACTTATCTGCGACTCGTGGTCGGGATTCGGTTCGCGAGCAGAGAAGCCGCCCTCGCGCAGTTTATCTACCTCGTGATGTTTTCCTACGCCTTTTTCCTGAAGGGCTTCACCGGGCTCGCGATCACCATCGGATCGGTGCTGACGCTTTTCGTGGTGATGCAGATCACTGGTCGCATCCGCTGGACAGAGAAGTTCGCGGTGAAGTCGACTGCCGAACCTGCAACTGATCTCAGATAGGCTGTTAATACAAGACCACAGTTCAACGTCTTACCGATCATAGGTCCTATAGGAAATATAGGACCTATTTTAAATCGGCGGCTGTTCGAACTTCGCGACTGCGCGCGGCGTATAGGGCCCCGACCCCCGTTATGAGAGCAATACTTTCTTTTTACTCGGACGCATTGAAGATTGCCCTACAGTCGATCTTTGCCCATAAACTGCGGGCATTTCTGACTCTCATCGGGATCATCATCGGCGTCGCGTCGGTCGTCACGGTCGGAGCGTCCATCAGCGGCCTCAACACCTACGTCATAGAAAGAGTCAGCAAAGTTCTCGGCAGTAATCACTTCATGATCGCCCGAATGGCCTTCTCCGGTCACATGGACGACGAAGAGTTTGAGCGACGAAACCGGCGCAACAAACGGCTCAACTGGGACGATTACGAGTGGGTTCGCGATCATTGTGCCTCGTGCGACGAAATCGGCGCCGGCGTTGGCAGCGGAACTGACCTGAAGCAGGACGGAATCGAGTTTCCGGGCGCGCAGGTCTTCGGCCACAGCGCCAACATGGTCGATATCGAGGATAAGACAATCGCGGAGGGGCGCTTCATTTCCGACGACGAGGTGCAACGCTCCGCGCTGGTGGTCGTCCTCGGCAGCGACATCAAAGACAAGTTTTTCCCGAACCAGGATGCGATTGGGAAGACTCTGA
>DATEWS010000651.1:0-11378 GCA_035257785.1 Pyrinomonadaceae bacterium | reverse complement strand
CGAAGCGCGTCGCCCCTGGTAAATAACATAAAGGAGGCCGAAGCTCTGAAAGACCGGAATAACTGGCGTTGGTATTTCGCACTTTCAGTGCTCTCTTTAAAAGATCGCCAAGTAACCAG
Organism: Pyrinomonadaceae bacterium; assembly: GCA_035257785.1. Classification (GTDB taxonomy): domain Bacteria; phylum Acidobacteriota; class Blastocatellia; order Pyrinomonadales; family Pyrinomonadaceae; genus PSRF01. The sequence continues at coordinate 11,259 of DATEWS010000651.1, read as the reverse complement.
GGGCGACGCGCCTCGCTTCGCTCGGCGCTTGCCCCTGGCTATTATATCTCGCGCCTTCGGCGCTTCAGACTGAAAGCGTCATAGCAACCCATAACCTTCCATGTTATGTTTGAGCACCTCCGAGGTTCAAGATGCGATTCGTCACCCTGTCTGCGATCGTGCTACTTGCCGTTTGTCAAACAGCACTCGCATCCAAAATCACAAAGCAAACGATAGAGTTTGGTGGTAAGAAACGAGCCTACTATTTGTACGTGCCCGAAAATGTCTCGTCGAAGCCGTCTTTGATTTTGACTCTTCACGGCTCCGGTCGAGATGGTACGTCGCTCGTTGAGAAGTGGAAAGACATCGCTGACCAGGAAGGTTTCATCCTCGCTGGACCAAACGCGACGGACCCAGCAAAGTGGAGTCCAACTGACGATAGCCCGGAGTTTCTGCGTGAGATCGTTGAACAACTGAAGACGAAGTATTCAATAGATCCGAGAAAAGTTTTCCTCTTTGGGCACTCCGCCGGAGCTGTTTATGCATTGAACTTGTCGATGAGCCAGTCGGAGTACTTTGCTGCAACGGCAGTTCATGCCGGCTCCTGGCGTAGCAACGAAGAGTTAAGCTACGTAAAGCTCGCGAAACGAAAAATTCCGATCGCAATTTTCGTTGGCGATGTCGATCAATTCTTTCCGATGGACTCGGTGAAGAAAACGGAGGAACTGCTCAAGTCGAATCAGTTTCCGATTCAAGTAACCGTGATGAAGGGACACGATCATTTTTATTATGATCTCGCCCCGGAAATAAATCGCAACGCGTGGGCTTTCCTGAAACAGCAATCGCTAACTGCTGAACCGAGGTTTACGGAGTACGTAACCGCCCAAAACGTCAAGCAAGCCAATGCCTTTATTGCTGAACTCAATACGCTCAGAATGAAGATCAATGAGTCCTTGAATCAGTTGATAGATAAGGAGCGGATTCTGAGAGGCAAGAACTACGACACTGACAGAGAAGCTATCAAGGCAATCGCAAAGGAGCAGGTTGAACTAGCTACACAGGCAGGTGCGTTGGAAAGTGACGCTGCTCAAAAAGCGGAGCAGTTGAGCAAGTCTAATCTCCTCACGAATAGCCTGAAAGAAATGTTCGCACAGCTTACAAACGTCGAACAGAAGAAGATCGAACTCTTCGATACGTTTCGTCAGTCTGGCGAAATATGGATGACTGAGGAGGTATTCAGCACAAGTATAAGCAAGCGCCAGCCGCTCATGCTTCGCATACGGCAATTGCAAAATGAAATCGCAGAGCTTGAGCTGAAGTTAGCCGAGATGCAGTCCGGAAAGAAGTGACTCGTTTGTTCGCGCTCACTCGCTTGCAAAAATCGAAGGCAAAGTCCGGGCTGACGCTACTGAGCCTTAACTTCCGGTAGCTTTTTGAAGCCTTTTTCCAGTGCCTTACGCAGCCGATCGACTGCGGTCGTCGGATCGCCAGGGAAGATCGGATCGGTGTACAACAAGACTTCCCCGTTTCGCGCATCGACGATCCCGATCTGTAATCGCAAATAGGCCGGGACGCCGCCAACCAGCAATGTAAACGCAGTCTTGCCGCCGGTCAGCTTTTTCCCTTCACCACGGATGAAAACAACGGCGTCGGCATCTTTATGTAAATTCAGGTTCAGAACTTCGTCGCCCATCGAGAAGCGACCTTTCTTCACGTCGCTGCGCTTCTTCATGATCTTAGGCAACAGATCGTCAAACTTGGTTTGAAAGTCAGCGACGTTGTACTTCTGCTGAGCGTCGCCCTCGGCGGATGCCGCCGGAGTAGCAGGCAGAGTTGCGACCTGTTTCTGTTTCGACAAGACTTCAGCCACCATCTTCTCGACGCGCAAGCTCAACTCGTCAGACTCGGCGGCCATGCCTTCCGGTCCCTTCATGCTATCGCGGACGACATTCACTTTCGCGGGCATGACAACGACGCGACGAATCGTGGTTTCTTTCGACTTGATCTTCGGGTGAAGAAATTGTGCACGAACCTGTTGCGAGCCGCACACAGTGAGCAGTACCACGAGGGCAAACAATCGAGCTCTCATTTCAGCTTCTCCTTTAACGCAGCAACGCGTCGTTGAATTCGTTCGCGATCGATCGCGTTCGACGATAGCTCAAGGTACTTCTCATATGCGGCAACGGCATCAGTTCCTCGTCCGAGTTTTTCGTAAAGCATGCCCAGCCCGCGATGGGCCACCGGCGCCGGATTCTCAGCGCTCAAGGAACGCTTGTACAACTCTTCGGCCTTTTGTTGATGTTTCTGCCAGTTTTCCTGACCCGCCGGCGTCGCCAGTAGTTCGCGCTCTTCTTCTTCGAGTGTGCGCTTCACGCGTTTCTTCGCAGCATCCTTCATCGCGCTGTTCGTCAATTGTTTTTCGGTTAACTCCGGCGCACGCGGCCCAAGCGTGCGATAGCTTTCCGCTAGCCAAAACAGGTTCTCTGAATCCTCATGAAAATCGACTAAACGCTGCGCAAAGTAAACGGCTGAACGAGCGCGTCCGGCATTGATAGCGAGCTGAACATTGTGGCGCATTACCGGTTCCATGCTCTGAAAATACGCCGTGCGCTCTCGATTGAGCTCCATCTGATGCGTCACTCGGTCCGCGCGAGATCCGAGATAATTACTCAGATACTTGATTCGTTCATCGAGTGCGGGATGATCGTTGTAGAACAGCCGGATGTTCTCGCCTTCGAGATCTTTATCCAGCAGCTTCATCACGTTGACCATCTCTTCCGGCGCGTATTCGGCGCTGATCATCATGTCGATACCTTTGCGATCAGCTTCGCGCTCCAGGTCGCGGCTGTAGCCAAAGATCGTCGCCATCATCATGAATGGAGCCACTGCTGTAACAATACTTATAACTGCTCCAACAATTCCTCCGGGCGCATACGCGCCGACTGCTGCCATAACGTTTATGGTGAGAAATTTTTTGCGGTTGCTGCGATTAAAAACATACGTATGCCGGCGCATGACGTGCGTCAGCTCGTGCGCGATGATCGCCGCCAACTGTGATTCGTTGTCGATGAGAGTCATCAATCCAGTGGTGACGTAGATCGAGCCGTTCGGAAGCGCAAAGGCGTTCGGCTGCGGGTCGCGGAGGGCGCGAAACTTCCACGACACTCTTTCGAGCTTGAGGTCACGTGGAATCAGCGATTGCCCGACCCGACGCAAATAAGCATTCGCCGCTTCGTCGGCCAGCACGAGACCGTCGCGCTCAAAGCGGGTGTCAAGCAGATCCGCCTGTTCAAGCACTTCCAGATCCACTTCGCCAAACTTGAATTCTTCCCTGACTGGCGGAGGCGTCGCTTCAACGGGCGCAGTCTTCTTTTGCGCGAACGCAACAGGAGCAAGCGAAGTGAATACGATGCTGACGCAAAGCGCTGCAACGATCAGATTTGTAGGCTTGCGGGGGAGCATAGCAGGTGAATGTTCAAGAGCTAGTGAGCCGGCAATGTAGTCAAAACCTGTCCTAAACGATACAAGGTGGCTCTTCAGATGTAAATACTAATGGTGACCCACCGCTACCGCGAGGTGGTACTGACCGCCTCCAAGTGCGGAACTTGGATGAGGTCAGTACAGGGAGCGATAGCGACCTGGTCAACCATTCGTATTCATTGCCTGACTCTTGAGCCGGTCAGGTTCCATGGTCTGCCAGGCCTCGGTCGGGTGAAGCCCCGCCACCTTCCGGTACTGAACGGGCGTCAGTTTGTAAGTCTGCTTGAATCGTCGCTCAAAGTTGCTGCGGTCTTTCGTTCCGATATGAAGCATGATCTGCTTGACCGTCAACGAAGAGCTCTCCAAAAGCTCTTTTGCCCGCGACAACCTGAGCTCTTGCACGTAATGCGCAGGACTTTGGCCCATCTCATTCTTGAAGAGGTGTTGTAGATGCGAGACTGATAAATCCACCAAACGAGCCATTTCACTAACAGAGAGTTCTCGGTGGAAGCTACTTTCGATGAGAGTTTTTACTTGTTGCACTCGTTGATCCATATGACTGATATTCCTTTTGCGCGGCGGCGTAAATTCGCGACGGGAGTGTCGGCCGATACTGGGTCTGGGCGAGCTGAGCATGGTCTTTCTGATTAGTGAAGATGAAAAGCGATGCGCGTATTACCATTTGTTCGTAGATTTTTTAAGGTTTCGTAGAAACGAGCTGGTGAGGATGGAAAAGCTAACGGCCTATTACCACGGGCGAAAATTTCTTTCGAAGAACAAGCCAACTCGGGTTACGAAAAAATAGCTTGCGATCCAAAATCGAAGAACTAAAATAGGCGCGCTTATTACCACCTCCCCCTTCGCGGCTCGATCCTTAGTGCACGAAAAAGTAGTTATGTTGTACCAAAAAATCCCTTACCCCTCGATTCTTGTTCTCGTGTGTATTTTCGTCCTTTGCGCAAACAGCGGCATCGCCCAGACAACGGATGAAAAAAGCCAGGCTCGCAGTGCGGCGATCACAGAACTCGCAACCAAACTTCTTTCAGCGAAGACAGAGAGCGATCGAAAGGCTCTGTTGGAAGCGCAACCGGAGCTGGTAACAGTTGAGTTGGACCAGGCGCTGCGCAAACAGTCTGATGTTTTTGTTCAACGTCGCGACCTGTTGCAGGCCGAAGTCGCGTTTCGACTCATCCGGTCAATTGCTGAACGAATCAACGACCAGGACAATCGTGCATTTGCGATCGTCAGCCTCGGAGTCATTCATTATTCGCGCGCGGAATACCAGCAGGCGTTGGAGTTGTTTGAGCTACATCTGACGTTGGAACCAGTCAAACGCGACCGCGTGATGACTGCTCGCATGGTCAGTAACGTCGGCAGTACTAAACGTCTCCTCGGAGACTATCCGGGCGCGCTCGATTACTTCGAGCGAAGCTTGAAGATGGCAGAGGAAGTAAATGACAAGAAGCTCATCGGCAACGCACTAAATAATATCGGCGTCGTTCACAGAGACCAGGGCAACTACGGTCGCGCGCTGGAATACTTCGAAAAAAGCCTGACGGTGAGTGAGGCCCTCGGCGACAAACTTGCGATCAGCCTGGCGCTTAACAATATCGGGACAATTCATGGCTCGCAGGGAAATCAATCGCAGGCGTTGGAATATTTCCAACGCGCGCTGAAGCTTGGCGAGGCTGCGAATGATAAGAGCATGATTGCAAACGCCCTGAACAACATCGGCCTTACTTACTACAAAAATAGGGACTACCCACGCGCCCTCGACTATTATCAACAGAGCATGACACTGCGCGAGCAGTCAAAGGATCAGCGCGGAGTCGCACTGACGCTAAACAACATCGGCATCATCTATCGCGAACAGGGCGATTACAAACGGGCGTTGGATTACTACCAGCAAAGTTTAGCGATCCGTGAAAAGTTGGACGACCAGGTAGGTATCGCCAACGTTTTGTCCCACATCGGCGTCCTTCATTACCTGCAAGGCGACTACCAGCAGGCGCTGGAACTATCAAACCGCGTCATCGACACAGCAACGCGTCTCGTAAGTCCTGAGATCCTGTGGAGAGGTTACGATCTTGCCGGGCGTGCACATACGTCGTTAAAGCAATTCGATGAGGCAGAGAAAGACCTTAATAACTCCATCAACACGATCGAAAAGATGCGATACCTCGTTGGTGGCGGCGAGCTGGCGCGTCAGCGATTCTTCGAAGACAAGTTGCCACCGTACACAGCGATGGTCGAGCTCGCACTTAACCGCAACCGGCCAATGGATGCTTTGACTTACAGTGAACTTGCCAAAGCGAGGACCTTGCTTGATGTGCTCCGTAATGGACGCATTCCGATCAACAAAGCGATGTCCGTTGAGGAGCAGGAGGCGGAGCGCACTTCAAACGCCGAGCTCACTGCGCTGAACGTGCAGATCTACGAAGAGAGGCAGCGTCCGAAACCAAACGTCGAACGCATCGCTGAGTTGGAGCCGCGTCGCGAGAAGGCACGAATGTCCTATGAGGCCTTCTTAACCAGTCTCTACGTCAAACATCCCGAGTTGAGAGTGCAACGAGGAGAGGCGATGCCGATCACGGCCGCAGAGGCCGCGGCACTAATTCCAGATTCTTCAACGGCAATCGTCGAGTTTGTGGTCGCTGAAGACAAGTCTTTCGTGATTGTGCTCACCGCCGATCGAAAAAACACGGCAAGTCCACTGAAGATTTCGCTCTACTCGCTCAAGATCACGTCCAAGCAATTGTCTGAGCGAGTGAACGAATTCCGGCGCATGCTTGCCGAACGTGATTTAAATTATCAGGACTCGGCGCGCCAACTCTACGATCTGCTGCTCAAGCCGGCTGAAGAACAACTGCGCGGCAAGAAAACACTTTGCCTCGTGCCCGATCAGGCGCTCTGGGAGTTGCCGTTTCAGGCGTTGCAGCAAAGAGCAGGCGTTCACTTGATCGAAGACTACACACTGTTCTATGCGCCGTCGTTGAGTGTGCTGCGAGAAGTAAACAAGCAACGCAGTCCTGCAACGCGATTGAAAACACTGCTGGCCTTTGGTAACCCGCAGTTGAGTAGTGGCGACGTTGCAACGCTTAGAAGCGGCGACCCCGAAATGAAATTTGGTCCCCTGCCTGAAGCCGAACAAGAGGTCAAAACTCTTGGGCGACTCTATGGCACTGCGAAAAGTCAGATATTCATTGGGCCTGAGGCGCGTGAAGCTGTTGTAAAAGCTCAAGCGCCAAAATACGAGGTGCTTCACTTCGCAACGCATGGACTGCTGGACAATCGCAACCCAATGTTCTCGTTTCTGACCCTCGCCCACTCGGCCGGCGATCCGAATGAGGATGGGTTACTGGAAGCGCGTGAAATCATCAACATGGATCTGCATGCGAAGCTCGCGGTGCTTTCGGCGTGTCAGACTGCTCGTGGTTGGGTCGGTGCTGGAGAAGGCGTGATCGGCATGTCGTGGGCGTTGTTTGTGGCCGGCGTGCCGACAACAGTCGCGAGTCAGTGGAAAGTAGATTCGGCGAGCACCACGAGTTTGATGATCGATTTCCATCGCCGGCTGACGACGCGATCCGGAAAAGAATCCAAAGCAGAGGCACTGCGCCAGGCGGAGCTAGGACTGCTGCGAAGCGAACGTTATCGCCATCCATTCTATTGGGCCGGCTTCGTAATGATCGGTGACGGTTGGTAATAGCCACAAAAAGGCACATAAGGCACAAAATAGTTAACCTTTTTTCTAGTTACTGTTTTGTGCCTTATGTGCCTTTTCGTGGCTGGATCGAATACTCGCTAACAATTCTTTGACCGCAGCAGAACTCGGATTTGCCTGTGCCAGCGCGCGAAATTCACGCACAGATTTCTCGATCAACCCGTGTTTCCAATAGAAAACTCCCATCACAAGATGCGAGCTTCCCGCGGATTTCTTCAGCTTTGCTAGTTCCGCTACGGCCGACTGGTCCAAAATTCTAAACCGAGCCTCAGGCAGTGGCGGCTTTGGCGAAATAACTTTCTCACCATCTTTCAACGCAGTGACTTGCCACGAATAAATGACACCTCGCTCGAGTGATGTTGGTGTGGTCCATTCCGTACCTGTTACTTGACCACTCGTAGCAACCTGGCGAAGCTTGTCGTCAAACACAGTCACAACATAATCGCGTCCACCCTCTAACGCGCGCCAGCGAAACGCCGGTCGATCAGTTTCAACTACAAGATCCGTTGGATTCAGCGGCGCAAACGTACTTTGCTGCTCCAGTTCGCTTCGCAAGTTTGCTGCGCCGGTGGTCCATCCTGTTAAGGCCGGCGAAGTACGAAGCTGGCGAGTAGCCAAAGCCTTCTCGACACTCTCTCGCAAATCCGGCGGCAACTCGTGCAGTCCATCGACGCGACCTTGCTGGTTCACAGTGACCTGCCCGCCCGCGTCATTAAGCACGATGACAGGTTCCTCGCGCGGCTGTTTTGCTACCTCCGGATTAGAAGGCGTGGTTTGGGTAGTCTGCTCGGTCGGTGCAGGCGACGGCTTGCTCTCCACGTTTTCAACTGGCCGAGAAGTCGGATATTTGGTCCACCTTATGACTGCCATCGTCAGAACAAACACTGCGATAACTACGGCCGCAGCTAATGCAGGATTCGGCAGCAATCGCCAGTGCGGCAACCACTGCTTCCGAGGTTTTGAGGTGTGGACCGCGGCAGCAACCGGCTGCTCTTTAAACGCAAATAGATCGCTTAATTCGTTAGCACATTTCGAACATTGCGCGACGTGACTGTCGACAATCTCGCGATCGAGCTCGTTCGCCGTGCCATCGACGTATGGCTGCAAGTGCTGATCGTAATCGAGATGAAAAGGCTCTTCACCAGACTCGAACGATGGGCCAACGGCGAGCTTTTCTACTCCCGGCAAAATCCGCGACAGACGTTCGTGACACTCATCGCACGACGCCAAGTGGCTGTCAACCGCCAGCAATTCGTCGGGATATAATGTGCGCCCGCTGTACCCTGCAAGCTGAGCCTGTGAAAGATGTTCCGACATCGCCGTACGTGGCTACTCAGACGAAACCCTAAATTGGTTAGAGTCTTACAAAACGCCGATATTACTTACCGGCCGAAGTTTTCGTGATCATGCTCCTCAGCCGCCGCTCTAACCGTTCTCGCGCGCATTTCCTTAAGTTGATTACCTGCTGCCGCGTGGCGCCGAGCAATTCAGCAATCGTCACATCATCAAGCGGCAGCTTGTTCCATAGTCTGAGAAACTCGACGAGCGGGAAATCCAACGCCTCCGCAATCTGCTCAATTGTCGCCGTGCGCGTGGAGGGCAGAAAGCTGATCAGATCCTGGCCGCGTGCATCTCTGAAGTTGAGCAACAACGCAACGCGTTGGCGCGGTGGTAGTTGACAAACTTCCTGCCACAGGAACGCCAGTATGTGTTGCTGTTCGAGAATAGTTTCGAGATCGAGAGTAGAGGCGGCGAGATTAACTACTGTATCAAGTGGTTCATCAGGCTGATCTTTCTCACGACAGATGTCTGCCACGATGTTCACCAGCTCTTCGAGTTTTATAGGACTTCCGCATGACTGAAAGAGCGCGTGCAAAAGGTTCGAGAGTTGCGCGCGGTTAATGCCTACACTTGCAAGGCCGGTGTTATGGAGCCACTCAGCCGGGTCTTGCCTTATCTTTTCGAGAAGCCTTTGCGGCTTAGGCGCAGCTTTGTTACGCCATTCTGCGAATCCGCACGTCAAACCGGATGTCTCGTTGGTCCAGAGTGCGAAGGCGGCATCGTGCGATAAGAGATAGCGCAACCTGTTTTTGAGCCGAGCGCGACGCGGATATTTCTGTCGCAGGTAAAGGTTGCATGCGTTGTAAGCGGTCGCGGCTATGTAACCGCGAAAGTCGACGATGGAATCTTGCGGACGAACATTGCGGATGTAACGTAGTCGCGAGACCACGTTGGCAATGATGTCGTTGAAGAGATCGCTCGCGTCCTGAGTTGATGCGGCGCCGCTGGTGTTGAAGTGAAAACGCAGCGTGGAACCGAGAATTTCCTTGACTATCGGTACGGCGTGCTCGTCAATGAGACTCGCGAGACAGCGGTCCGCCTGCTCTTCGTCTGTTGCCTCGATAAACGTGACCAGAAGCTGATCCATTGAGGCGCCACGCTGAGAGTTGCATTGCGAACCATCTTTTACGAGAGCGGCGGTCGTGATAAAACCTCCGAGCGGTGAAACGAAATCCAAGGGTTTGAAGATATACAGCAGAATGAACTTCCCTCGCAACGTGGTAGCGGAACAGCGCCTAAAGGCGCGTGACTTAGATCGGCGCCATAGCCGCGCGATAACAGCGCCAAAGGCGCGGAATATAATAGGCAGGGGCAAGCGCGAAGCGCGTCGCCCCTGGTATCGTTACTAAAAGAAGCGCCCCAGCCCTGAAAGGGGCGTAATACTGCACGCACATTTCGGCTGCATTACGACGAGACTGGAAAATATGAGAGAAGATCTTCGCTACGCGTTTCGCACACTGTCGAGAAGTCGAACCTTTGTCGTCATTGCAACACTCATGCTCGCGCTTGGTATCGGCGCCAACACCGCGATCTTCAGCGTCGTGCTGACCGTTCTGATTCGACCACTGCCGTACGCTGACGCCGAACGTGTTGTCTGGATGTCCAATCGAAATTCGACACTCGGCCTCAGCGGCGCCTTTCTGAATCCCGCCGACATTCTCGACTTTCGTGAGCAGAGTCAAAGCTTTCAGCAAATTGCCGCGTGGGGAACACTTCCCGTCAATCTTTATGGCGGTCGATCTCTCGAACGCCTCGAAGGGGTTTTTGTCACGCCTAATTTCTTTCGCACACTCGGCGTACGGCCTGAACTCGGAAGAGACTTCGCAGACGTTAACGAACCCGAAACCACCGTCATCATTAGTCACGCATTGTGGCTGCGGCAATTCGGTGGCGACCCGAACGTAATCGGCCGGAAGATTACGTTCGGCTTGAAATCCGGGGAAGATATCAATGTCATAGTTGGCGTTCTCCCCGCCGAAGCTAATTTTCCGCCGCGCATTGATTGCTTCACCGTAACTGAGATCACACATCAAAACTCCGACGAGCGCGGCGGCTCACACAACTGGCGCACCATCGGAAGACTTAAGCCCGGCGTCAGTATCGAACAAGCTCAAGCGGAACTCGACACGTTGACGCAGCGACAGGCGGAACTTTATCCCGACACGAACAAAGGTTGGCAGGTCCAGATTCAGCCATTGCGTGATTATCTCTTCGGCAACTCCAGCGTAGCATTGGTCCTGTTGTTTGGCGCCGTTGCGATCGTGTTGATTATCGCGTGTGCGAACGTGGCAAATCTACAGCTCGGACGCATTCACACAAGGCGTCGAGAACTAGCCTTACGACTCGCCCTTGGCGCCGGGCGCTTTCGCATAGTGCGGCAATTCCTGATCGAGAACATGTTGCTCTCGTTATTAGGTGGAACTCTCGGCCTGTTCGTCGCCGCAGCGTGTCTTTCCGCCGTGCGAACTCTTGGACCAGATTCGATACCTCGCCTGACAGAATCCTCGCTGAGCGTACCTGCTTTCTGTTTCGCTTTGGCAATCTCATGTCTAAGCACGATCTTGTTTGGTTTGTTTCCGGCATTTCAGGCGTCACAGTTGGAACTGAACGATGCGCTTAAAGACAGTCTCGGCACGACTCCACGACGATCGAATCGAGTTCGCCGAACTCTCGTCGTCGGGCAGATCGCGTTAGCGTTGATCCTGTTGACTGGCGCGGGTCTGGTTGTAAAGAGTTTC
>DATEWS010000650.1:0-5191 GCA_035257785.1 Pyrinomonadaceae bacterium | reverse complement strand
GGGATGAAGCGCAACAGATCGTCATATCAACCGGTTATCCCGCGATCATTCGTCCGTCGTTTACGCTCGGCGGCACGGGCGGCGGCACCGCTTACAACCCCGAAGAGTTTGAAGAGATCATTCGTGGCGGGCTCGCTGCATCGCCGATTCATGAAGTGCTGATCGAGGAGTCGATCCTCGGTTGGAAAGAGTTTGAGCTCGAGGTGATGCGCGACCTTGCCGACAACGTCGTGATCATCTGCTCGATCGAAAACTTCGATCCGATGGGCGTACACACAGGCGACTCGATCACCGTAGCGCCCGCGCAGACGTTGACTGATCGCGAGTACCAGTTAATGCGCGACATGGCGATCAGAGTGATTCGGAAAGTCGGTGTTGAAACCGGCGGTTCGAATATTCAGTTTGGTGTGGATCCTGAGAACGGCGACATTCGCATCATCGAGATGAATCCGCGTGTGTCCCGTTCATCTGCGCTTGCTTCGAAAGCCACCGGATTTCCGATCGCGAAGATCGCGGCGAAGCTCGCGGTCGGTTACACGCTCGACGAGATTCCCAACGACATTACGCGCAAGACGCCAGCGTCGTTCGAGCCGACGATCGATTACGTCGTTGCCAAGATTCCCAAGTGGGACTTCGAGAAGTTTCGTGAAGCGGAAGATGTTTTAGGCACGCAGATGAAATCGGTCGGCGAAGTGATGGCGATCGGCCGCACGTTCAAGGAGGCGCTCTTCAAAGGTTTGCGTTCACTCGAAGCAGTCAAACCTTTGCGACTCGAAGACATCTCGAACGATGAGCTGCAACGCAAGTTAGCACGACCAAATTCGCAACGCTTCTCTTACATCACTTACGCGCTCCAGCACGATTGGCCCATCTCGGAGATCTATCGTCTCTCGCGTATCGATCCGTGGTTTCTCGATCAACTAAAGCAGGTGATGGACATTCAGAAGGACGTCGAAGGTCGCAAGCTCGAAGAGATCTCGATCGATGAGTTGCGTGCGTTTAAGGAAGTGGCCTTGTCGGATCGACGTCTCGCTTATCTCACTGAACGTTCCGAAGACGAAGTGCGTGAGTATCGTAAGAGCCTGGGACTCATTCCGGTTTACAAACGTGTCGATACCTGCGGCGCTGAGTTTGAGTCACACACTCCGTATCTCTATTCGACTTACGAAACCGAAGACGAAGCTGCACCGACCGATCGACGCAAGATCATGATTCTCGGTTCCGGGCCGAATCGTATCGGGCAGGGAATCGAGTTTGACTACTGCTGCTGTCACGCGTCGTTTGCGCTGCACGAAGCGGGTTTTGAGACCATCATGGTCAACTGCAACCCGGAAACAGTCTCGACTGACTACGACACGTCCGATCGTCTCTACTTCGAACCGTTGACATTCGAAGACGTGATGAACATCGTCGACGTCGAAAAGCCTGAGGGCGTCATCGTGCAGTTTGGCGGGCAAACACCGCTGAACCTCGCGATGCGCTTGCACCACGCGGGTGTGAAAGTGATCGGCACATCGCCTGACTCGATCGATCTTGCTGAAGATCGCAAGCGCTTCGGCGCGTTACTTAAAGAACTCGGCATTCCGCAGCCTGAGAATGGCATTGCTGCGTACGTTGAAGAGGCGCGCGAAGTCGCGTCGCGCATTGGGTATCCGGTTCTGGTGCGGCCGAGTTACGTGCTTGGCGGACGCGCGATGGCCATCGTCTACGATCAGGAAACACTCGACACGTACGTGCGCAACGCTGTCGGCTTCACGCCCGATCGACCGGTGCTGATCGATAAGTTTCTCGAACACTCAGCCGAGTTTGATGTCGACGCGCTCGCTGACGACACCGCGTGTGTGATTGCAGGTATTCAGGAGCACATCGAAGAAGCGGGTATTCATTCAGGCGACTCGTCGTGTGTGTTGCCGCCGGTGCGAATCGATCCCGAACATCTCGAAACGATGCGTCACTACACACGCAAACTCGCGAAGGCTTTGTCAGTTAGCGGACTGATGAATATCCAGTTTGCGATCAAGGATCATCGTGTCTACGTGCTGGAAGTGAACCCGCGCGCTTCGCGAACGGTTCCGTTTGTTTCGAAAGCGACAGGTGTTCCGATTGCGCGTATCGCAGCACTCGTGATGGCTGGTCAGAACCTCGAGTCGTTTGGATTGCCGGATGAGTTGACGGTGAAACGTTTCTTTATCAAGTCGCCGGTGTTTCCGTTTGCGAAGTTTCCCGGAGTCGATCCGATTTTGAGTCCGGAGATGCACTCGACCGGCGAAGTGATGGGTGTTGGCGACACGTTCGGCGAGGCTTATGGAAAAGCGATGACGGGTGCCGGGCTGAGTTTGCCTGCGACGGGCAAAGCGTTCCTGAGTGTGAGCGATGCCGATAAGGGAACGGCGGTTTTGCTGGCGCGCAGGTTGAGTCGTTTGGGTTTCGATATCGTCGCGACACTCGGAACTGCGGCGCGTTTGCTCGAAGTCGGATTGAATGTCGAAACAGTTTTCAAGGTCAACGAAGGCAGACCAAACATCGTGGACCACATTAAACGCGGTGAGATATCCCTCGTGATCAATACGCCCCTTGGTCGTGCTTCGCATTACGACGAACAGGCCATCCGCCGCGCAGCGTTGCAGTACAACGTGCCGTGCGTGACGACGATGACCGGCGCGCAAGCGCTCATCGAAGCGATCGCGGCAGGCGCAGCGCAGACGACGCCGAACGTGCATTCGCTTCAGGAGTTACATGCCTTAACAGTCAATGCCTATTAATTCTCCGGAAACAATTCGTAGCATACTTCATGAATGCCGCACGATTGCGGTGGTCGGGCTTTCGTCTGATCCTTCACGGCCATCGCACAGCGTCGCGGGTTACATGAGACGCTACGGGTATAAAGTGATTCCTGTGAATCCGAACGAGACGTCCGTGTTTGGTGAGCAATCTTATCCGGACCTGTTTGCGGTGCCGGATAAGATCGATCTGGTCGATGTCTTTCGCCGCTCGGATGAAGCGGGAAAGGCTGTTGACCAGGCGATCGCGGTCGGGGCGAAGGCGGTTTGGTTGCAGGAAGGTGTTATCGATCGCGATGCCGCACAGCGTGCGCTCGATGCGGGTTTGATGGTGGTGATGGATCGCTGTTGGCTGAAGGAACACATTCGTCGTGGGTAAATTACGGGCAGTGGTAATAACGGTAAGTGACGCTTGTTCGCGCGGCGAACGAGAGGATACTTCCGGCGCGACGCTGGTCCAACTGCTTACTGAAATCGGGGCGGAGATTGTGAAGAGCAGAATACTTTCTGACGATCTCGACCCGTTGGTCCAGGCATTGAAAGCCTGCGCGGAGCGTGAGGACGTCAATCTGATCATCACTACAGGCGGCACTGGCTTAGGTCCGCGCGACAACACGCCTGAAGCAACGAAGCTGGTGATCGAACGCGAGGCGCCGGGAATTGCGGAGGCTATTCGAGCGGAGTCACTCAAGGCGACGCCGACGGCGATGATCTCGCGCGGTGTTTGCGGTGTTCGCGCCCGGACGTTGATCATCAACCTGCCGGGTTCACCGAAAGCGGTGCAAGAAAGTTTTGCCGTGATCGCGCCGGTGCTGTCGCATGCGATTGATTTGTTGGAAGGACGAACGGCGCACAACGCGTAAGAAGTTTTCACGCAAAGGCACAAAGAAAGACAGGAAGTCACAACGAACTACTTTGCGCCTTTGTGTCTTCCTCTCTGCCTTTGCGTGAAACATCCCAATCGCGCAAACGGTCGATGATCACTCCTTCACGCAACGACCACTCGCACGTCGTCAACGACTTAATCCCAAGCGCGCGCATGACGCCTTCGAGGATCAATCCACCTGCAACTACGATCTCCGCACGTTGCTGCGTGATTCGCGCTGCGCTTTGACGCTCAGCAATCGTCATCTGCGCAAGCGAAGCATTGAACTGCGACAGCTCGCGCGAGTTGATCACCGCCTCGCCGGTCCAGTCACGCAACGTATTGCCAATCGCGAGGATCGTTCCCGAAGTGCCAGTCACGCTATCCCAGTGCGCGTCTTCTAACTCCCGCGCCGGGCCCTCAACCGCCGCCTCAATTTCAAACTGCATCTCGCGCACGGCATTCGCGCCCGGCGGATCAGACTTGAAAAAACGTTCCGTGAGACCAACAGCGCCCAGTCTGATCGAGTGCAACCTCAGCGGTAGTCCATCACGAAAGATCGAGATCTCCGTTGACCCACCACCGATGTCGATATTGAGCGTTGTCGCGGCTTTACCACTGCAACCGTGCGATGCAGCGAGGCCAATCAATCGCGCTTCTTCGATGCCTGAGAGTATCTCGACTTTGATCCCGGTCTGTTGCTCAACTGCGTTGACGAAGTCGGCGGAGTTGTTAGCTGCGCGAACTGCGGCCGTAGCGATGGCGATGATTTTTTCTGCGCCGTGCGCTTCGGCCATCGCTTGAAAACGGCGAATGCAATCTGTCGCGTTGAGTATTGCAGCGGGTCCGAGATGGCCTTTCAAAAGCGTCTCATGGCCGAGCCTGACGGTCTCTTTCTCACTCGCGAGCACCACAAACGAATCGCCTGCGGCAACGACCACGAGCTTGATTGAATTGGATCCGATATCGATGGCCGCAAACTTCAAGGCAGAGCCTCTTTGTTGAGGTCTACGACATTCGTCGTTGGCTTGGCGGGAGCCGGTTTTTCGCGCACCGGAATCAAGGGACTGACGTTATCTTCACTCGGCGTCGCCGCCTCATCGATCAACTTCGTCACCGCACGACGCAGATCAGATGCAACACTGCGAACCGACTTCGAAGCGTTGAGGACGTGAAAGTTGTATTCCAAACTCATGCGATCAAACACCCTCAGCATTCTCGTTTGATACTGGATGAAGCTGTCGTAAAAGTCCTCGCCGAGTCCGAGGTCCATCCCCGATTCCCAGTAATCAAACCCACGACCGGAGTTGAGCACGCGTTCGACGAGTTGTTGCGGGGACGAGATGCGCAGATAGAAAATCGCATCCGGCACGAGGGCCATACTGTAGATCGAACGAATCCACGCGGAGTCGATCCCACGTACTTCGGCACGCGCCATCGCAGAGTAGATGTAGCGATCGGTGAGCACGACAAAACCGGAACGCAGCGCGGGCAGCATTTCGTTTTCGAGTCGATCGATGAAGTCGGTCGCGTAGAAGAGTTGCAT
>DATEWS010000649.1:0-7013 GCA_035257785.1 Pyrinomonadaceae bacterium | reverse complement strand
GCGTGTTCACCACAGGATTTCACTCTCATTTTTGATCTGTGTGATGTGCCTGACGGCGAACGCTTCTATGCGGGCGCGAGAAGTGCGATGAATCGATTTCCGACTTCGGCGTGCTGCATTGCGAGAGGCGCGTGGGTTTGGCGGGATAATCGTCACTTCAAACTCGAAACTAACTCTTCGATCGAAGACTTCATCGACAGGCCGTTTGACTTACGACGCGAGCCGCCTGTCAAGCAACTGCTGGTGCTCGATGGCTCGGGCGCTCGCTTAGCTACACGGTTTCATCACGCAGCTTCCGATGGTTTGAGCGCCCTGCTGTGGTTGGGCCATCAGCTCGATGTTGTTTATGGGTTCGAATCACCTCAACGTGACCCCGGTCGATTTAATGTTTTGACGTTGCGACGCTCGTCACGATCTGTGCGTCGCAGTCAATTCGCTTTTGAAGGCGCTTCAGACGCGTTACGCACCTCGCATTCGAAGCGCTCCGGCTCGCGACGTTGGAGCACGATCTCTTTCCCATCGTTGCAAAAGTTCTGTCGCCGCTGTGGCGGTTTCACATACCACGATCTCCTCGCCACCTGCACTCTTGAAGTATTAAGGCAATGGAATAACAACTGTAGGCCCGGCCGGGCCAAAATTGGTCTTTGGGTGCCGATGAATGTAAGGCGACAATCGTGTAAGGGGTTTGGGAATGGGACGAGTCGCATTCGTGTTTATGCGAACTACCATCAACAAACTTCGCTAGTCGAGAAATGTCGCGCGGTGCGGCGTCAGGTTACGTGGAGCACAAAACACGGCGAATGGGTCGTACCGGAAAATCCGTGGCTAGAACACCTGCCTGACTCAATCGCTCGCCGACTGCTTCGCTGCTACCTGCAACTCCCGAATGTCGACATGGCGACAGCCGTGTTCACGCACGCCAATACCTCGCTTGCGAATGCGGGCGAAGCATTCAAGCACATCGAGCGCATTGAATGCGTCGGTCTCTTGCATCCGCGCCAAAATCTCGCCATAAACGCGGCAACTCACGCAGGCCGTACCTGGCTGACATTTACTTACGATCCAGCGCTGCTAACCGCTGATGACGTAAAACAACTCACGCAACTCTACTTAGAACAGATCGCTCAAGCATCGTGAACGACTTACTGCGCTACATCATCGGCTGGATCATCAAGCTCTTCGGCGTTATCGGCAGCGTCCGACTACGTCTCCAAATTATCGCGTTTCGCTCAAACCAAAAACGATTGAAGCAAAAATACAGCATCCATCCCGGGACGCCACTAAGCTCGTACGGTCCGCAAATCGAGCAGTCGATCAAAAACGCCGCACATAAACACGGCTCAGACGCGAGATTCGCGACCACGTCCGGCTCGACGGGAAAACCAAAAGAAATCCTGTACACACAAAAACGCCTGTTCGCACTGAAACTCGCTTTTAGCGACATGTTCGCGCGAGCGTGCTATTCGTTTCGCATCGGACGCACATCGCTCTACGTCTTCAGCTCCTTTGAAACCGACACTTCACTCACTTCCCTGCTTCTCAACGAACGCACCTTGCCAAACTACTTCTCAACACTACAAGCACCTTATCGAGTACAACGTCATCCTGCGATTCTTTCACTCGTTTCGAAATACGGCGCGACCGCTGTGCGCCTGTGGCTACTGACCATCTCAAATCCCGGCGTACTCTACAGCACCAATCCTTCCACACTCGCAACCTTTATCGACGAACTCGAACGCGATTGGCCACGCAGTTCGAGACTAATCAAAGACTGGTACAACGATCCCTCAGCCTTCACTCCCGCTCTCCACAAGATCTGCAACCGCTTAAAATCACGCGGCTACACACAACGTCTTAAACAGATCGCCTTTAGCCATGGTCCAATGCCACTCGCATCATGCGCGCCCGCAGTCACAGCGTACATCTGCTGGACGGGCGGTTACGTGCAACCGTTCCTCGAGCGACTCGCCAAACAACTGCCATACACCTTGATTCCGATGTACTCGATGTCAACAGAAACAATCGAGACGCTGCCCTATTTTCGCGAGCACGAACTCGCGTTCCTTCCATTATCACGCGGCGTTGTCTATGAATTCCTCGAAGGCCATAGGCTAATCGACGCCGATCAACTCGAGCCCGGCCACCTCTACGAAATGGTAGTCAGCGACGCTTACGGTCTCAAGCGTTATCGAACAGACGATCTGTTTCGTTGCGAACGGAAGATTCACAACCTGCCCGATCTAACTTTTGTACGGCGTCGCACACTCTCGTATTCCTTCACTGGCGAGAAGCTGACAGGCGAACAGCTCAGCATCGTTTTCGACCAACTACGCGCGATGTATCCCACACTGTTAACGGATCGATTTCTTACGTGCGTGCCATCACAACCACCGCATTACAAACTGCTGCTAATCGGTGACTCACATCCGGGCGACGGGATACTCGCTATTTCATGCGAAGCGCTACTCTGCGAAATCAACTGCGAGTACCGGACCAAGCGGTCCAGCGGACGACTCGGACCAATCGAACTCGTCAACATCAAACTCAGTAATTTCGTCCAAGCAAACCCAACGTGGGAAACACAGTTCAAATTCCTTCCGCTCATCCGTGTCCTTATTTGATTTACAGCTCGCGCGCGCATGTCCCATAAAAATACGCCGCTCAAGTCATAAACCTTGAAAACGCGTTTGGCCTGCTGCTTGCTGAGTAGAAGGAAACCACTGCTTTCGGCGGGAGCAACTATTCAAGGAGGGGGCATGAAGGACGAACAAGTCAGAGAACTCTTGTATCAGGCACTTGAAACCGAAATCGGAGGCGTTCAGGTCTACACAACCGCGATTCGTTGCGCGGAAAATGAAGACCTGAAAGAAGAGTGGGAAGAATACCTCGAGCAAACGAAAAATCACGTAACGATCGTGGAAGACGTGCTGACGAAGCTGGACCTGGATCCCAACGAAGAGACTCCGGGCCGTAAAGTGGTGCGCACGATTGGTGAAGCTTTAGTCGAATCGATGGAGATGGCATTGGCAGAAGGTAAGCCGGGCGCCGCGCAGCTCGTAGCCTGCGAAGCCGTCGTACTGGCTGAAACGAAGGATCATCAGAACTGGCATTTGATTGGCGAAGTGGTGAAGAACGTTAAAGGCGAAGTAGCGAAGGTTCTAAAGGAAGCACACGACCAGGTGGAAGACGAAGAGGACGAACACCTCTATCACACGAAGGGCTGGTGTCGTGAACTCTGGATTGAGTCGCTCGGTATGAAGGCTGTGCTGCCGCCACCAGAGGAAGTGAAGAAGGTGGAGACTGCCATCGGCGCCGCGCGGGCGGAACAAGCGCGAAAGCAGATGGCTTCTTCGAAATAGTTTGTCGGCGGGTCGGATCGAAGCGTTGGTTTCGCTTTGATTTAGGGGGGCAACGAACAGAGGCGAGTATGTTGTACCACTCGCCTCTCTTCGTGTTTAGGAGTAAGGATTTCACATAAAGGCACAAAGGTTACACAAAGGCACAAGAGATAAGATCTCACTTTGTGTCTTTGTGTAACCTTTGTGCGTTGTGTGAAATCATCCACGCGGCTCACCGGCGCTGACGTGCCAGTGCAGGTGTTTTGAGTCCTGATATTTGCCGAGGTTGGTTAGCACGCGGCAGGCGCCGTGTTCGGCGAGTACTTCCTTTGCTACTTCACGAACGACACGAAGCAATTCGAGCAGGAGTGCGTCATCTTCGATCGTGAGCAACGACGCGATGTGACGCTTGGGAATGACGACGATGTGCACCGGCCAGAATGGTCGCGTATGGTGGTAAGCGAGCACATTGTCAGTTTCACGAACCACACTGACTGCGGTTCGCCCGCTTAATACTTCATCGCAGTAAAAATCTTCAGTCATCAATCGCCGATTTTACGGCAATCCGTGGTATTTTTTGGAACTCACGGCGGAGTCGTGAGTGACACTGCACAGTAAAACCGGCTCTCCCGATTTTAGATCCCACTTGAAGGAGAGTTTTTCCCATGCTTACCCGAACGAGTCTGTTGGCTACACTGGTATTGATCTGCTCCGGAGCGGTGTTGGCTCAAAGACCGGGGCCGCAGTTCTGGCGCAAGGTGACTTGTGAAGCGTTCGAGCCCAGAACCAAACTCGAAGAGATCGAAGATGCCCGCGGCTTGATCATCAAAGGCTTTACACGAATCACTACAGTTGACGTGCGCGGCGTTCGCATCGACGCGATTGAGATGCGGGATCTGCGAAGCGCCAACGGTATTGCCCTCTCTAAAGGGCTCGTCGTCTCGTTGCGCGAAGGTGGCGAGCGGCCAAATGAGGATCGTGCATTTGTCGATTACGACGAGATTGAATATCTACTCAATGCGATTGATGTTATCTCGCGCGTTGACGAAACCGCGACTAAGCTGCCGGGCTTTGAGGCGCGATACAGAACCCGGGGCGATCTCGAGCTCAGTGTCTTTCGTCAAACGCGCAGTGGCACAGCGGTGCAGATGAGAACCGGCATTTGCGATTATGCAACTGTGTCGATGTCGCTCGACGATCTCGCCAAAATCAAGGCGATGATCCAGGAAGCAAAAACGCGGCTCGACGACATTCGGTAGAACCATCCACAGATTACACAGATATAGTTAAGTCATCTGCGTAATCTGGGGATTTGCTTTAATCAACTACGCGCACGCGCGTCTCAGCACCATTCGTGCGGATCTCCGGCACGTACATCGCCTGGCCCAAGACCGGCAACGCATGAAACGCACCCGGTGCTTCGGCCCTCATCTCGTAACTGAGTTGCCAGAATCCTTCTGGAAGCTTATCGATAAACAAGGCCACTTTTCGATCGCGCAGTTCCTGATACACCCAACGCGAACGCCCGGTGAACCCGCCGTCGGCTTTGAGCTCGCGAACGTAAAGACTCTCGCCACTGCGAATCTGCACTGCCTCGAGTCCCGCCGGTTTGAGATCTTCGAATAGCAGGTACTCGTAGTTGTTCTTGGCTTCAACGGTCAGCACTACTTCCACTCGATCGCCGCTCTTCACTGTTTCACCATCATTTAGCGGCACTCGTTCCGAGACGATTCCCTTCAACAGCGTCGGATGATTCACGAGTTTGAAATACTGGCGGCGCACGAAGATCTCATTGCCCGCAGGCTTCAGCGGCTCTTCCAGACTGAAGAACTCCGCCTCAGCCGAAAAGTAAATCGGGCCACTGCCACTGCTTCTCACAATGCTGATGTCATTCTGCCCGTCGCGCAGCAGTTCACGTGAAACGGCAAACTTGCTCGGCGCGCTGAGCGCGTCGTCAGCCGTGAGTTGTTTCATTGCCACTGGCGTTCCGTTAACTACGAGTTGATAAGTCATTGACGGTTGAACTTCGCCACTGACTTTCAGATAGTCGTTGAGCGTCAGAACAACGATCGCCGTGTCGCGCGTGTTACTCCATTGCGCGCCCCTGCGATTCTTCACCAGCCAATTCGTCACCGGTTCGACGAGCTTGTTTTGTGGATCGATAGCGAGCAAAGCACGCAATGCGAATGAAGTTGCTTCGACACCGCCATCGGACCAGCGCCAGTAGACTCCATCCTCGCCCCAATGCGCAGTGCCGATGACTGACGGATCGGAACTCTGCGCGCCACTCTGTACGATCGAAGTGTCAGGCCGCGAGTCGATCTTGACGCCATTTTCGAGATTGGCGACGAGTATCTTCGCCTGATCGTTATAGCCGTAGTTGTGCGCCGCGAGTGCGAGCAACGCACGCGTGTAAGCGTTGAGCTTGTCGCGATTGTTCCAGATATTCGTAAATGCCGTTTGCTGAAACTTGCCGGCTTCAGACTGCTTGCGCATCGCGTGGTAGACCGAAAGCGAATGAAGCATCCACGATTGTGCGTCGTAGCTCGCCTCTTCTTCGACGAGCTCCTTGTCAAGAAACGCAGCCGCACGCTCCATCACGTCCGATTTCACGTCGATGCCGGCCTGTCGCCCAAGACTCATGCCCCAGAGAACGTAAGCGGTCATGAAGTGATCGCTCTCGCCCTGCTTCCACCAGCCCCATCCACCGTCGGCATGTTGAAAGTCGTAAAGACGTTCCAACCCCTGCTTCGTCATCGTGTTGAGCTTCTCGAGATCTCTGCGGCCGTCCGGATGAGTTGCAGTCGCGCTCGACTCCTCGATGCCGCCAAAGATCTTGTGCATCGCGGTTTCAGGCTTGAGTTGCAGATCGTGCAATGTCTTCGCAGTGATCACGGCGGGCAGAAAACGGCTCATCGTTTGTTCGGTGCAGCCGTATGGATAGTTGATCAGATAAGGCAACGCGTCGAGCATCGTCGTAGCCATGCTGGGCGCGATCTGCACCGTCAGCTTGGTTGAGTCAGCGCGACGTTCTTTCGGAATGTCGAGTTTGATCGAGACGCTATCGCCTCGCATCTTACCCGAACGCGAGATGAACTTCTCGATGCCATGCTCGAAGATCGTGAAGGTCTTCTCCATCGCGTCAGCATACTGTCCTCCGCGTGCTTCGACCTTCAGCTTCGCCTCGCTCGCATGAGTTACCGCCACGAGCCAATCGACTCTCGTCTCGCTGTTGGCCTTTACTTCAACCGGCGACTGCGCTCCATTCACAGTCTTACCGTCAACGATCACACCCGTCACAGATAAGCCTTCGGCGTTCAGCGCCGGCATCACACTCATCGCTTCGTCGGTGTTGTTGTTGATAACACCTGACACAGTCACCTGATCACCAACGACGAAAAAGCGCGGCGCCTGCAAACGAACGATCAGCGGTTGCTTTGTCCGTGTTGAAGAGTTTCCGATACCGAATTGATTGCCGGCGGTCGCGACGCGTGCGGTCGCGGACCACGTCGTCAACGAATCGGGGTACGTCACTTTCACGATCGCAGTGCCATCGGCGTCAGTCTTCACATCAGGCAACCACAGAATGGTCGAGCGAAAGTCGCTGCGCACCTGCACAGCCGGCTCTTGCTCCTGGTGTTCGGACTTGTCCGCCGCAGCCTTGGTCAGCGGCGG
>DATEWS010000648.1:0-7552 GCA_035257785.1 Pyrinomonadaceae bacterium | reverse complement strand
GCCAGCGACGACTGCGTCTCTGCGCGAGACGGCGCACAATGCGACGAGCGATGCGTGAGATCTCTTCGAGTTCATGGTTGCTGAAGGCGCTGAAATCTTTTGCGGCGATTGATTCGGTATCACTAGTGCCCGGCAGGTCAGCAGTCTGTGCGTTGGAAGCCGGCCAGTTATCGAGAAAGAACGCGACTCCGCCGGTGGCGCGACCTGGTGAGGTGCGCCGAATCTGAACATTTTGTCGTTCAACTGACTTCTTCGGCGAGCGAGACCAGAACGTTGCGAACAGGCTTTCGAATATCGGAAAGTCGTCGACGCTGGTCGTGAGAATGTTGCGCAGGCTCAGAAAAACTTCATCGCGATCGTTACCGTCGATTATTTGAAGTGCGGCTGCGGCAGTAACAACTTCCGCTGGCGTGACCGAGAGTCCGTGCTCTCGCAGCGTACGACAAAACCCAACGAGACTCTCTAAATCCAACATAAATCAATCCGCATTAATCCGCGGCAACTCGGTTTTGAAAGTGGCGATGTCTGACTCGTCCTTCAAAAAACAACCGATAGTTTCGGCCATGATCTCGTCGTTCAACTCGGTCGCATTCAGCGCCACGAGCGCGTTGGCCCAATCGAGTGTTTCCGCCACGCCCGGAATCTTGGACAGGCTCATCGTTCTCGTCGCTTGCATCACTTGTGTCACTCGCCGCGAAAGCGCGTCAGCTATCGACGGTACTTTCGCGCGCACGATCTCGAGTTCCTTATCGAGTGACGGATAGTCGATCCAGTGATAGAGACAACGCCGGCGGAGCGCGTCGGAAAGATCGCGTGAACGATTGGACGTCAAGACGACGTGCGGTCTGTGAGTCGCGGTGATCGTGCCGATCTCAGGAATCGTAACCTGAAAATCGGAGAGTACTTCGAGCAGAAACGCTTCAAACTCCTCATCGCTGCGGTCGATCTCGTCGATCAGTAAAACCGGCGCGCGCTCGTGTTCGGTGATGGCTTGTAACAAAGGGCGTTTGAGTAGAAACGCTTCACTGAAGATGGCCGCTTCTTTTTCAGCTTCGGAAGCCGGAGAAGTTTCTTCGAGTTTCAGGTGCAGTAACTGTTTGGGGTAGTTCCACTCGTAAAGCGCCGTCGTCGCGTCGAGACCTTCGTAGCACTGCAAGCGGATCAATTTTGTGTCGAGCGCCTTTGCCAGCGACTTGGCGATTTCAGTTTTACCAACGCCCGCGGGACCCTCGATGAGCAGCGGCTTGCCGAGCGTCATCGACAAGTAGAGCGCGGTGGCAATCGCCGCGTCGGCGACGTAGACCTGTTCTTCCAGCAGGCGCTGGATCTGTCGTACTTCGTCTCTCAATTCGTTATCCGTTCAAAGTCTTCAACGGTGTTGACGTCGTCGGGGAAGGGAAGATTGAGCTGAACCTCGTGGACCAGCGCCGCGTTTGCGTCGACCAGTTTCCATGCGGCTTTGTCGCCGTGCAGACCAGCGAGTTGCTCGAACATCGATTGCGCGAAGATCATCGGATGTCCCTTGCGCCCGTTGTACGAGCAGAGCGCGATCGACGACTCTGTTCGTCGCCACTCTTCCGCAAGTCGATCGATTACTTCCGGACTGATTCCCGGCTGGTCGCCGAGGATGATCATCATCGCCTGCGACTGGGGGTGCAACGCCGCGAGTCCGGCTTTGTACGAAGACGAGCATCCTTCGGTAAACACCGGATTCTCGACCACTCGCGCGCCTTCGAAGTCTACCTGTTCGCGGATTTGAGCTGCTGCCCGGCCAAGTACGACGATCAACTCATCGATGCCTGTCGCACGTTCAGCCTGCTTCACCACCCAGCCGAGCATCGTCGTGCCGCGAAAAGGCAGTAGTTGCTTAGGTGGTCCAAGTCGTTGCGATGCGCCGGCGCCCAGAATCAATCCCGAAATGAACGTACGCATAACATTATCCACAGACTACTCGCGCAGCCTATCGACCGGTTGATAAAAATCGCTGCTCGTCATGTTCTGTGCTCGGTGCCTTTTCGTGGCTAACCCTTAATGCCCGCGTCACGCAACAACTTCCACACCTTCGCAGACGTGATTGGGATGTCGACGTGCCTGACACCCAAATGCCACAACGCGTCCACGACCGCATTTACGATCGCAGCCGGGGCGCCGACGGTGGCTGACTCACCAACACCTTTGGCCCCTAGCGGATGATGCGGTGAGGGTGTACACGTCTTATCCGTTTCCCACTTCGGTGTCTCAACAGCCGTCGGCAAAAGGTAGTTCATGAAACTACCCTGCAAAATATTCCCACTCTCGTCGTACTGAATCTCCTCGTAAAGCGCTGGTCCAAGTCCCATCGTCAGTCCACCATGAACCTGACCTTCGACGATCATCGGATTGATGATGTTGCCGCAATCATCGACCGCAACAAACCGTCGCACCTTAACCTCGCCGGTTCCTTTGTCGATGTCGACAACGCAGATGTAACTGCCGAATGGATACGTCAGGTTGGGCGGGTCGTAATAGTTGACGGCTTCGAGTCCGGCCTCCATTCCCGGTGGGTGATTTGTGTAAGCCGCGAGCGAGATCTCCTGAATCGTCTTCGCACGATCAGGCGAACCCTTGACAAAAAACCTGCCCGGCTCCCAATCGAGATCATCTTCATGCGCTTCGAGCAGGTACGCCGCAATCTTGCGCGCCTTGTCTCTGATCTTCCGGCACGCAATTGCACACGCAGCGGCCGCGACCGGGGTGCTGCGGCTGGCATAAGTTCCGAGGCCATACGGCGCCGTGTCTGTATCACCTTCTTCAACGAGCACACTATCAACCGGAAACCCGAGCTCTTCCGCGACGATCTGCGCGTAAGTTGTTTCGTGACCCTGACCCTGCGACTTCGTTCCGAAACGCGCAATCACTTTGCCTGTCGGGTGAACACGAATCTCCGCACTGTCAAACATCTTGAGGCCGAGTATGTCGAAATGCTTCGATGGACCAGCGCCGACAATTTCCGTGAAACTGCTGATGCCAATGCCCATCAACTCACCGCGCGCGCGTTTTTCCGCCTGTTCTTTGCGCAGCTCTGAGTATCCAATCCTATCCATCGCTAACTGCAAAGCAGCGCCGTAGTTGCCGCTGTCGTACTCCCAATCGAGCGCAGATTTATACGGAAACTGCTCCGGCTTGATGAAGTTCTTCATGCGAAACTCCGCCGGGTCCATTCCCAACTCATGCGCCATCACGTCAGCCATGCGCTCGATCGTATGCACTGCCTCAGTGACACGGAACGAACAACGATACGCAATCCCGCCCGGCGGTTTGTTTGTATAAACGCCATCGACTTCGACGTGCGCTGCTTTCAGATCGTATGAACCAGTGCAGACATGAAACAGTCCGGCAGGAAACTTCGACGGATTCGCGGCCGCGTCAGTGTAACCGTGATCGGCAACGGTCTTGATGCGAAGCGCCGTGAGTTGGCCGTCCTTCCGGCCTGCCAGCTCCGCGGTGATGTGATAGTCGCGCGCGAACGAGTCGGCTTGCAGGTTCTCCATTCGATCTTCGATCCACTTGACCGGTTTTCCGGTCAGCACCGAAGCGGCGACGGCAATTACATAACCCGGATAGACCGGCACCTTGCCGCCAAATCCGCCACCGATGTCAGGCGAGATGATCTGAATTCGTTCCTCAGACAGACCAACGTGTCCGGCGACGAGCGCAAACACCGTGCGGATCGCATGCGGCGCCTGGGTCGTCATCCAAACCGTCAGCTTGCCTTTGACTTTGTCGAAGTGCGCAACGCAACCACACGTTTCGATCGATGACACGTGAATGCGAGGAATGTAGATGTCCTCTTTAACTGTGACCTCAGCTTCGTTAAAGAGTTGATCCGTCGCGTCGCGATTGCCCCATTCCCAGTGCCAGATGTGATTGTCTTTCTTGTCCTTCTTATCAGTGCGCAGGACAGGCGCGTCCGGCAGCAGCGCCTTCTTCGGATCGACAA
This sequence comes from Pyrinomonadaceae bacterium, assembly GCA_035257785.1. Taxonomy (GTDB): domain Bacteria; phylum Acidobacteriota; class Blastocatellia; order Pyrinomonadales; family Pyrinomonadaceae; genus PSRF01. The sequence continues at coordinate 3,573 of DATEWS010000648.1, read as the reverse complement.
CGACCGGCAGCGGATCGTAGTCAACTTCAACTGCCTCAACTCCATCCGCCGCGATGTAACGATCGGTCGCGAGTACCGCCGCAACTTCCTGCGCCTGGTACATCACTTTATCGACCGGCAGCACCATCTGCGTGTCAGACATCAACGTCGGCATCCAGTGCAGGTTGTACTTCTCGAGATCCTTGCCGGTGATCACGGCGAGCACGCCTGGAATCGCGGTCGCTTTCGAGATGTCGATGTTTTTGATTGTCGCGTGCGCGTAAGGACTGCGCACGATGTCGAGATAAAGCATCCCGGGCAGGCTGACGTCGTCGACGTAGTTGCCCTGGCCGCGAAGGAAGCGCGGATCTTCTTTGCGTTTGACGGAGTGGCCCATGCCGCCGATTTCGGGCGATGTTTTTGGCGCCATCTTATGCACCTCCCTCGCGCATTTTCTGTGCAGCGTATTGATATGCCTTCACGATGTTGACGTAGCCGGTGCAGCGACACAGATTTCCGGAGATCGCGTGACGAATCTCGTCTTCACTCGGATCGTTGTTCGATTGCAGAAACGCATATCCGGTCATCAACATGCCGGGCGTGCAGTAGCCGCACTGCAACCCGTGCTCCTGAAAGAAACCGTCCTGCAACGGATGCAGTTTGCCGTCCTGTTCGAGACCTTCAACAGTCAACAGTGAACGACCATCAGCCTGAACTGCGAACGCCGTACACGACTTGATCGGTTTTCCATCCATCACGACTGTACACGCGCCGCAGTGACTCGTGTCGCAACCGATGTGCGTGCCGGTCAATCGCAGGTTCTCGCGCAGAAAATGCACGAGCAACAAGCGCGGTTCGATTTCTTCGCGATGTTCGGCGCCGTTGACGTTTACGGTGATAGGAACTTTCGCCATGGTTAAGCTCCTCCCTGCGCGCGGTTCAATGCGGTTGCGAGCGCACGTGCGGTCAGCACCCGGACGAGATCGCGTTTGTAATCGGCTGAACCGCGAATGTCGTCCATTGGTTGCGACTCGGAAGCTGCGAGTTCGGCTGCTTTCTCGATTGTTGCGTCGTCGAGCTGCTTGCCGTTGAGAAAACTCTCGGCTTGCGTGGCTTTGATCGGAGTCGTGCCGACGTTTGTCAGACCGATACCGGCGCGTTTGCAGGCGCCCGATTCATCGAGTGTGATCTGAACAGCAACGCCGGCTGTCGCGAAGTCGCCGACTTTTCTTTCGAGCTTGAGATACGCGCCTCCACTTCGCGGCGGCGGTGTCGGAACCTTGATTTCGGTTAGTATCTCCTCGGGCGCGAGCGCAGTGGTGAACAGGCCGGGAAAGAAGTCTTCGATCCCGATCTCGCGTTGACCTTTTGGACCAGTTGCGACAACGGTTGCGCCGAGCGCGAGCATCGTGGCTGGGTGATCGTTGGCCGGATCGCCGTGCGCGAGATTTCCGCAGATGGTCGCCTGGCTTCGCACTAACGGGTCGGCGATCACTTTCGCAGTATCGGCGAGTATCGGAAACTTTTGTTTCACGACCTCCGACGATTCGAGCTCGTGCTCGCGTGCGAGTGCGCCGATTTTCAGCTGACCGTCACTCTCCGTTATGTAGTCGAGATTTGGTATGCGATTGATATCAACGATATATTCAGGAGAAAGCAGTCGCAGCTTCATCATCGGAATGAGACTTTGGCCGCCGGAAAGCAACTTTGCGTCTGGTCCAAGTTTTTGCAGGAGTGCCACTGCCTCATCGAGAGTGCGGGGAGAGTAGTACTCAAAGCTCCGAGGTATCATAGGGTCGTCACCTTCCTACATCGGATCGAATTTTTCGGGAAGGGCTCGATCATACGAGGCAGTTACGGTTAACGTCAACAATGATCATCTCTGCGTTCTCTGCGTTGAATAGCGCCATAAAACGCAGAGAACGCAGAGGACCGCAGAGAACGCGGAGAGCATGCTGAGGGAGGTGAGTCATGGCCTTTAAAATAGAAGAGAAGTTTGAAGTGCAAGCGCCGGTTGATCGCGTTTTTCAGTATTTGACCGATCCGAAGCGAGTGGTCGAGTGTCTGCCGGGCGCGGAAGTGCTCGAGCAAAAGGACGACGGAACGTTTCTCGGCGCGATCAAAGTTAAAGTTGGACCACTGTCGATGTCGTATAAAGGCCAGGCGAAGTTTACTGAGGTGAACAAGGAGACGCACCAGGCGCGCATGGTCGGCGACGCGCGTGAGGTGACTGGTTCGGGATCGACGAAGGTGTCGATGCTCAGTACGGTTGTGCCGCTTGCGAACGGTGGTTCGGAGGTTTCAGTTAATGCCGATGTGGAGCTCGTCGGTAAGATCGTTCAGTTTGGGAGAGGGATGATCGAGGAAGTCTCGCGGCAGATGTTCCGGCAGTTTGCACAGTGTGTGCGACAGCACCTTGAGATTCCTGAACCGGACGACCCATCGGCAGCGAAGGGAGGTCCTGAGGCTTCATCGATTCCTGTCGTCCCGCCAGAGACGAAGGCCGTTGCAGCGGCGCCAATCGCGTTTCGCGCACTGTGGGCAATTATCGCGCGATTTTTCAAAGGGCTGTTTGGAACTAAAGCGGAAAGCAAATAAGTCTCCGATGATTATGTGAAGTGAGTCACGGCTTTGCAAAACTTTTGCGACTAAACGCGAGTCAAATTGGAGAAAACAAGATAAGCGAGGCGTCTTATGCAAGTTGTTGTTTGCGGCAAATGTAATGCGAAGAATCGAGTAGACGAAACGCGGTTGGCGAATAGCGAGGCAAAGTGCGGCCGCTGCGGAGCGATGCTCGAAGTAAGTGGCGAAAAGCCTTTAGTAATCACGGATCAAACCTTCGAACGTGAAGTCTTGTCGGGAGGCGGGAAGCCGGTCCTGGTTGATTGTTGGGCGCCGTGGTGTGGTCCATGCCGCATCATTGCTCCAGTTATGGACCAGCTCGCTGCTGAGTCGGAAGGCAACTATCGAATCGCGAAACTGAACGTCGATGAAAACCCGCAAACCGCTTCGCGTTTTCAAATCGCAAGCATTCCTACCATGCTCATCTTCAAAGACGGCAAACTCATCGACCGCATCGTTGGCGTGCAACCGAAGGCGGCGATTGCCGAGCGACTCCGTGTCGCGTCCAGATTTGCTGCGTAACCACGTTTGATAAAGGACAAAAATCGATCATGAAAAAACTAATGCGCGCACTGGTTGGAGTGTGTCTGCTGTCGCTTGCGAGTTCGACGGTGGTGCATTCGCAGTCGTTAGCACCGAAAAAAGTGAATCAGGTTGTGCAGCAAAAGCAGGGCGGCGGCACGCTCAGTGAAGAGTTTTCGTTTCTGATCAAAGACTTCAAGATCGATCATCAAGGTGAGAACAACACTCTGAATATTTCGATAACGTATCGCTACGTTGTCAACATTGCAAACTCTGATTATCCCGACTTCCGCTGGTTGGCCAAAGATGTAGAGACGTTGCTGGGCAACTATCCAAACAAGACGGACTATTGGGAAATCGTGAACAAACAAATAACGTCGCTGTTGATGAAAAAGTATCCGGCGTTGGCGAGCGTCACTTGTGAAATAACAGTCGCTCCATCCGCCAATG
>DATEWS010000647.1:0-5583 GCA_035257785.1 Pyrinomonadaceae bacterium | reverse complement strand
TAGCCGTAATTACCTGAGGTCCGTTAAACGGTCGAAACTTAATATTGGGAAATTCGATCCTTTTCCTCTCGCCTGGTTTAAGGTGTTGCTCTCTACCAAGAACGCGCTGGTGCACATGAGCTTCTCCCTCGAAGGGCGGCTCTGATTCTAGGCAGACCTCGAACTTTTCATCTGCGCTACTCTGTATAGTTTGATCTGATCCTCGATTGATGATAACCACAGTGATGGTTGTGGGGCAGTCGGAGATGACCGGCTGAAGTACTTGGATAGATTCCACCTGAACAGTTGACGCCATCGTGATGTCTCCTTTTCTGACGTAAGAATCGCGCCGAACGAACATCCCGTTTGTTCATTGCCCTTGAACCCTGTTTTGGTGCCTTATCCGGTCCGGATAAAAATCGGCTTTTCTAAAAGGATCTGCTGACTACTCAGCCCCAAGGAACTTGAGCGCCATGTACGCGCCATCGCCGGACGCATTCAGGTTCGTTTTAGTTAGGAGTATTTGCCAGTCAGCGCAGAGAAGCCGCGTGTACGTGATAAAACTATCCATGTGAGCTTCCTATGCAGTGGGAGTCAGGAAGAACACGGCGCACTCTATTACAGGCTATCAAAGAAAGCAAAGCAAAGAGGTAGACAGTACTGTCTCAAGTTGAAATGTAAATAATACGCCGAAGGCGTAGGTGCCGGTTGACGGGCCACGAGGCCTTCCCTATGCTCGGGCACGAGGAGGAAGCATAATGTTTGATCGAGAGACGGCCCCGAGCCAGGAGATCGATGTGGCGGAAGAAGCGCACGTCGCGTGGATCCGCAGCCAACGCGATGCTTCGCTGTGGCACCAGGCGACCATGGCCGCGCTCGCCTACCGCTCTGACCCGCACGATTTCATACCCTGGGTCCTCACGCAGCCAGAACTGGATCGGGCGACTGCCGGATGGCTGTTCTTGTGGTCCGAAGGGTCCCGCTATCTCCGCGGCGAGCGGGACTTTCAGCATTACAACGTGTCGAGCGAGAGAATGCTCGCCATGTTTCGCGCGGTGTGCGAGCGGAGCGAGGGCGTCGGGTTTGCTAACGACTTTATCGGCCTGAATTCCGACCTCGAGCCTGAGCGTCTCCGGACCCTCGACCTCGTTGCGCGCGGGGAGGTTTCGGTGGGGTTCGTAGTTCCCCGCGTGCTGCTCGACCGACCGTTCCCGCCCGAGAGCCCTGAGAAGCGGTTCGTCCTCGACGACGGGCTGCTGCTGCTGTCGGATGATATGATTGCTTTACTTACTTGACGTTGCTCGCAGTCGCGCTGCTAGTCACTCCGAGTCACGAGCATTGCGCGTAAGCGCCTACAAGTGCTCAGCGTATAATCGTGGTAGCCCGCAGTGGACAATCTTCGCAACTTTTTCTTGAGGACATTGAAAGAAATGCTAAATTTTCTGCCAAGAGTAGGAGAGGTGGTCTAGAACTCTTTACTTCTGCTTTGGGCCTCGCGAGATTCTGATCCGGCCGCCTCGCACTGTGATAATCGCCGCCTCTTGCAGTTCGGTTTCGTAGCGCGCCAATAAATCCTGAATAATTAACTGGCGTTCGCGGGCGGGCACATCCGGTAGGCGGACCAGACCAGCGTGCGAAAGATTTTCGAGGTAGATTAGCTCACCAAAATCAGTGTCAATCGTAACGAGAATTCTTGTCTCTTTGACCGCCCAATCTAGCAACACTCGGTCTCCAGGTCAGGCCCGAGTTCACGAGACTCGACTACATCATGTCCTTGCTCGCGGAGCCAGTCAGCGAGGAGTTGGCCCACGCAACGGTCTACTAAGAATCTCATTAGCCTGAAATATGGACGGAGTCGAGCTTATCGTGCGCGATTACAGCATGAGCATAAGCAAGACAGGCTCTGAGGTCATCAGGTTCCAAATCAGGGTAGTCCGTGAGGATGGTCTCAGGAGTTTCCCCTTGAGCAAGCAAACTGAGAATGAGTTCGACGGAAATGCGCATGCCCCGAATGATGGGTTTACCACCAAAAATTTCAGGATTCACGGTTATGCGTCTAAGAAGTGTCTCGTCGATCACGGTTATTGATTGCTTTCGTTGTACGTCCTAGCGAACGTTTTGTTCGCTGGGACATTGTAGATTCAAAGAGACTCGTAGGTCACGCTATTGAGACACTATCACGAGCTTTTCTCTCTAGCTCTACAGTAGCTCTTGAAATCACCGACTTCCCTCCAAACCGTTTCGATTGTGTCAACAATCCATTATTCTCCAAGAGATCCAGGATAAAACCTATTAAAGCTAAGCGCGCTGCTTTCTCATAATTGACGAAGGATTCAGCCGGAAATAACCATCCCTTAAGATACAGCTTACTTCACAAACTTGAGGCCACCCTCGCAGGTGGCCTCTTGGTCATTCTAGGATGAATGCTCCCCACAGTGGACAATCTTCGCAACTTCTTTTTAACGCCCACGGCAGAAATACTCAGTTTCTTACAGCAGTTGCAAGAAAGTACGACTTTGCAATATCTCACATCATAACGCGCTCGACTAATCACGTATCCAGCGGAAACTGAGGTTCTTCCCCACTTTAGGCCCCAAGTTCGGCAGATCGTACACCGCTGTGTGGACGCCGAACATCATTGCTTTCAGAAGCCTGATGTGCAGATTGCTAACGTCGCGTTCCGAGGTATTCAGCACGATACTGACAGGCCCTCGGCTCGCGTCGTGGGTTTCAAGCACGGCGACGACGTCGCCGTCTCGTATTTTCACTTCCAAGCCTTTCCACCAAGTGATGTTTGGCGCGGCCGAGAAGGAAACCCGAATTTGTCCAAGTTGACCGGGCGTCTGAGTAAACACCACTCCATCTTCTGGGCGGATCGGAACCAACGGTATCTCGCCGCCTTCGAGATGTTCCGGCGGAAAGTTGACATTCTGTGGCATGGTTTCCTCCAACGTTAGAATGGGTGCTTCGGCTAGGCAAGTTATCTGTCGCGCACCCGTTAAGCGACAACACTCATTTCCCACGATTCATCTCTTTCTCTCGCTGCTAACTCCGTTGTTTGGTGCGCTTGCGAGTGCTAAGATAACGCCTCTATTCCACGCTCGGGTCTCACATCCGGAGCCAGTGCTCGCACTGAAACTACACCGAGGATGACCTAAGCGTCCTTCGGGAATCCTGAAATGTTTCTGCCTCATTTCTGAAAACCACCATGAACCAGCAGAAGAGACACTTGTATGAGTTCGGAGCATTTTGTCTCGACATAACTGAACGCTTGTTACTGCGGCGAGATGGCGTACGCGTGCCGCTGACCGACAAGGCGTTCGACACGTTAGCGGCACTTGTCTGCCGCAGTGGACATCTGGCGACTAAGGAAGAGTTGATGACGAAGGTTTGGCCCAATGCTTTCGTCGAGGAGAACAACCTCGATAAGAGCATCTCGGCCATTAGGCGGGCGCTTGGCGAGAAAGCCTCCGCTCCAAAATACGTGGAGACCGTAAGGGGCCGCGGTTACCGATTTCTGGCTCACGTAGATGAGGTCGATATCATTGACGACGATCATGATTGGTCGTATCAGTCACCGAGCGAGCTTGTGGTCGATTCGAAAAACCTAAAGAGAGATAGCAATGCTGTTGCAGACAGAAATTTGCAGGGGGGAAAGCATCGAGGCCGAAAGATCATCAATTCTCTCGCAGTGCTGCCGCTAATAAATGCGAGCGCTGATCGGGATATGGAATATCTCTCCGACGGGATCACTGAAAGCATTATTAATAGTCTGTCGCAAGTACCTAAATTGCTCGTGATGGCGCGTGGCACGGTATTTCGCTACAAGAGGCAAGAGGTTGACCCGCGAGAAGTGGGAAACGCTTTGGGTGTGCGCGTGGTACTTGCGGGGCGAGTGCTTCAGGTAGGCGATCGCGTAGTGATTAGAACAGAACTAGTGGACACTGCGAATGGGTCACAGCTATGGGGCGAACAGTACAACCGTAAACTCTCGGACATCCTTGTCGTCCAAGAAGAGATCGCGCTGGAGGTAGCGGAAAAGTTGCGGCTGAAGTTGAGCCGAGGAGAGAAGAAACAACTCGCCAAACGGTATACTGAAAACAGTGAGGCTTATCAACTTTATTTAAAAGGCCGATACTTCTGGAATAAGGCGATGACGCCAGAGATGCAAACGGGACTCAAGTACTTCCAGCAGGCCATTGACATAGACCCCAGCTATGCTCTTGCTTACACCGGACTCGCCGACTGTTATGCCTTACTCGGTAATTTCAGCGCACTTCCGCCAACAGATGTATTCCCAAAGGCGAAGGCGGCAGTTGTAAAGGCGCTGGAATTAGACGAGATGCTTCCCGAAGCTCACACTTCGCTGGCCTACATCAAAACAATTTACGATTGGGACTGGGGAGGAGCCGAGAAAGAATTCAAGCGAGGCATTGAACTTAAGAGCAGCGATGAGTGGAGTCATGAAGCCTACGGCTGGTATTTAGCAGCGATGGGACGGTTTGATGAGAGCATTGCGCAGATGAAACGCGCGCGGGAAGTTGACCCTCTCTCATTACCTGCAATCGCGCATTTAGGAGTCCCTCTCTTCTACGCGCGCCGGTACGATGACGCGATCGAACGTTTTCAGGAGGCGCTGGAAATGGATCCGGACTGCGGTTATATCCGGTTCCGCCTCGCGCTGGCATATGCTCAAAAAGGAATGTATGAGGAAGCCATCGCCGAACTGCAACCGATGCTAGGCATGTCGCGTGACAAAGACGCAGTAGCGGCTCTTGGATATGTCTACGCCATATTAAATCAAAGAGAAAAAGCGCAGGATGCACTTGCTGAACTGAAAGAGAGAGCGAAACAAGAGTATGTTTCCTCCTACCACATGGCAATTATTCATGTCGGCCTCGGTGAAATGGATCAAGCATTCGATTGGCTCGAAAAGGCATACGAGGAGCGTTCCTATTGGCTCACTTTTGTGCGAGTGGACCCAGTACTGGATAAGCTTCGCTCAGATACGAGGTACACAGACCTGCTGCGACGCATGAAATTCGTGGCATAAGTCCGAAGGGGACATCTGACGCCCGGATGAGGTTGCAAGAGGTGACAAAAGGTATGCTTCACTAACCTGTAATAGTCAAACGTCTCTTGAACGCCCTTACTTACTACGGCACATGGTCGCGCGCAGTAATTCTTCAAAGCCCCCAAAAACTTGAGGCCACCTTTGCCGGTAGCCTCTTCTTCAATTTATTAAGGAATAAGTGCTCCCCACACTGGACAATCTTCGCAACTTTTTACTGACGCGCACCGCAGAAATGCTCAGTTTCTTACATCAGTTGCCGAGAAGCGCTTTAGCCAAGGGACGAATCGGGACGAGGCCCGATGAGAAGCTTTGCTGATTCCCGTCCGTTTTGAATGAGTTATTATTCCAACTTGCACTATTTACTACCGCTGCTAGATCCCTGTGTAGCGCGAACTTTCTTCCAGAGTTCGTGCTCTCCCATTAGAATAGTATCAAAGCGTTGATAAAAGTCATCAATTTGTTCTTCTGTTATAGTTCCGGTTTTTGCTTTTGCATACTTAATATTGGCATCAATATTCCGTAAAGCCATC
>DATEWS010000646.1:0-4197 GCA_035257785.1 Pyrinomonadaceae bacterium | reverse complement strand
TTCAGACTTCGTTACTATCGCACCAACTGCTGCTCGCGAGCGAGCGTGCGTTCGCGGAAGAGTAGAAAGAGCGGAAGCGCCAGGGAAACTCCGACCGCCAGGTTGCACAGCACGTAAACCCACAGACGCCGCATTCCCAGTCTTCGACCCTCCGAGTAGACGAAGATCCAAAGCACAAAAGAAGACACGATAACGTCCATTCCAAAAAATCCGGACACGGCGTTGCTGAATAAAAACGTGAAGAAGAGTTTTAAATTCAATCCATGTGTCGTCAGAAATGGAACGAGCTGTGAAAGTGGGAGAACTGCGCCGAGGACGGCTGCGAGGAGGTAGAGTATTTTCACTTGACTCCTTTCATAAACGGAACTAACTGCTCAGAGTAGTACGGCTCTTCAGTGCTCCAGAAAATATAATCCACGCCCAGATACTCTTTGCCAAATTTAATTATTTCGTTAATCGTCACTTGCTTGCCCGTCTGCGGATTGACGTGGTCGTAGTTACCGTCCTGCACCGCAACGCCGACTGCAACGTCAGCCGATGATGCATGGATGAGTGGATAATTACTCTTCATGTGCCACTTTTGATACGGAAGCAGATCCGGACCACCGACACCAACGTGTAGCTTTTTAGCGGCCTCATAAACTGCGAGGAGCGAACCCTCGCCCGGCATGAAGTTGGCATAGACCAGCACCACTGACTTCGGAAATGCTTCTCTCAACGCCTTCATATTAGCAATCACACCGTCGCGATACTTCTCAACAGTGAAGTCCTTCGGGTACAGCGCTCCACTACGACCGATGTCGAACGCTGTTTCGGCAAGGTTCACGCCTTCAATCTTCCCGTCGAACTCCTTCCCCAGTTCGACAAGCAATTTCTTGAATCGCTCGCGAACGTTCGCATCCCAACGTCTCGCCATCCAACCGAGAACCTGAACGTCCGTCTCGCGATCGTCTACATACTTGTACTTGTATTGCTTGTCGGCGCCGCCGCCGTACTGCGGATCCTTGAGAAGGTAACGTGGAACGTGTATCCACTTCTCGCTGAAAGAAACGTCCTGGATTTGCACAAACAGCTTCTTGCCCTTCGAAGAAAGAAACGCGAGGTCTTCACGAATGAGACTGAAGTCATACTCATCTTTTCCGGGCTCAAGCTGGCGCCACGAGTATGCGATCTGCGCGCCTTCGAAGTTTTTCGTCTCGAGAAACGCGGTGGCCTGTTTTATCTTTTCGCGGTCCATGCCGAAGTACACATAATGGTGGACCGGCTTAGCGCTGCTCGTAATATTGACCAGCAGTATCAACAAACTACAAAGAAAAACGTTGCGCATAGTTTCGATCTCCGGCGATAGTTTACTACGGAATCTGCAACCAAATTTCGCACAGTGCGTATAAAGCAGCCATATGCCAGCGATTGAAGTTGAAAATCTTTCACGCACATTCAACAGCCTTCGAGCCGTCGACGAAATATCTTTCTCTGTTGACGCGGGTGAAATCTTCGGCTTCCTGGGCCACAACGGAGCCGGCAAAACCACCACCATTCGAATGCTGAGTGGACAGTTGTTGCCTACGTCCGGGCGCGGTCGCGTTGCCGGTTGCGATATCGTCACTGAACAACAACGGCTGAAACCGCTCATCGGAGTGGTGTCCGAACACCAGAATCTCTACGAACGCATGTCGGGACGCGAGAACCTTGAATTCGCCGCCCAGCTTTATCGGCAAGATACGCAGCGCGTCGACGCGGCCCTCAAACAAGTCGATCTACTCGATAGAGCGAAGGACAAAGTGCAGAACTATTCAAACGGAATGAAACAGCGGCTGCTCATTGCTCGCTCTATACTGCATGGCCCACAAATAATTTTTCTCGACGAACCAACGCGCGGTTTGGATCCGATAGTGGGTCGCGAGATTCGTCGCTTGATCGTCGACATGTCCAAAGAGGGAGTAACAATCTTTCTCACCACTCATTACATGGAAGAAGCAGATCAGCTTTGCGACCGTGTCGCATTTTTAAGTGAGGGACGAATAGTTGCTCTCGACACGCCTGACAATCTCAAAACTTCTCACGGTCAACAGCATGTGAATGTAACTCTCAACAACGGCGAAAGCCGCAGCATCGCCATGGATGGTGAGGAATTACAGCAACTCCTGAGCAACGGAGAAGTACGAACATTACACTCCGCCGAAGCGACACTTGAAGAGGTGTTCATTCAACTCGCAGGAAGGCGGTTATCGGAATGAAGCTCAGTATAGTGTCAGCGATCACACGGAAGGATGTCGTGGACGCGATCAGACATCGCTATCTGCTGTCGGCATTGGTCACGCCGTTGTTTGTGGCAATCCTCTTTCGTCTGTTGTTGCCGGGCGGCGAGAGTCGGAGCCTTCTTACGGTTGTGGTCCATGATGCGGGTGGCTCGGGTCTCGTTGCGGAGTTGCGCAAGTTGCCTCAGATAGGAGTCGTTGATGCCGCCTCCGCGGATGCAATGGCCGGCGAAGTGGAAAAACGCAAAGCGAATGGCGGGTTGATAGTGCCGGCTGGCTTCGATGCAGCTGTGGCGGCGAGCAAGCAACCGGAATTGACCGTCTACGTCAATAATAAAAAGACGGTCTTTGAACAGGCCGCGTTCCGCCGGTTGTTGGACCGCACGGTGCGTTCGTTTGCCAAACAACCGGAACCGGTGCAGATAGTGTGGGTTGATATTGATAAAGAGGTGAGCGAACAGGCTCCTCGTGGAACCAGTCTTGATCAACTACTCCTGCCATTGCTCCTGATACTCACGTTGGGAATGATCGGCGCGTTCGTGGTGCCTTTGTTGATAGTGGAGGAAAAGGAAAAGCGAACTCTTGATTTTCTTTTATCATCGCCGGCGAGTCTAAACGAGATAATCGCAGGCAAAGCCCTGACGGGTGTGGTCTACACGATTCTGATCGCAGGTCTCCTGCTCGGTATCAACCGCCAGTCAATACATAACTGGGCGTTGACATTGTTGACGATTTTACTGGGGATGCTTTTTGTAGTTGGAGTTGGTTTGGTGATTGGAAGTTTGTTGAAGAACACGATGCAGGTAAACACGTGGGCAGGTCTTGTTCTGATCATACTGCTGGTCCCGAGCTTTCCGTCGATTGGGCTGACATCATGGTTAGATCGAGTGATGCGCTTCATACCAACGTATTACTTGAGTGAAGCGCTGAAGCTGTCGATGGCCGGCACCGTGTCGTCACAGTTGTTGCTGTATTTGGCAGTGTTATTAGGTTGCACGTTCGTCGTATTCTTTGTCGCCGCATGGGCCCTGCACCGCCGCGGCTGACTGAGCGCCGTTAGCTAGAACAAGTCAGGAAGAGGGGCTTGCCCCCGCTGATCGAGGGATTGGTAGAGCGGGGGCAAAGCCCCTCTTCCTGACTTGTTCTAATCAATCATCAAAATCCCACTCATATTCTGTGTTGGTACAGCGTGTAGCCTGCGGGCGACAATTGAGTGGAAATTTAACAGCTTTTTCGCGCTGCCATGCGTCTAAAAGACTGATTCGTTAATGAGCCAGAGGTGATATATTGGCTTGCACCTTGGTAGTGTCCACAAGGTGGCCCTTCAATCGAGCACAGGACCTCACCTGAGAACGAAGAATCGCGGAGCCCGGCCTGTATGAAAACCAGCTTCCCCTGCTGCACTGCAAAAGGCTTTATCCTTTCGTTTGTTTTACTGATCGGCGGCTTTAGCAGATCAAACGCAGCGACTAACAAAAAACCGGTTCTGTTAAGCGAGGCGACAACCACCCGCGCCGTCGCTTTCGAGTCGGTAACCATGAAGGCCGAGCCTTTTTCGCCGACGGCAACCATTGCTTACGCCACTGACACGCGCACACGCGTCTGCATCTTCGCCATGGACCTCGAGCTTCTGGCGGGTGAAGGCGCAAACGCATTTTCATCGGATGTTCAGGATGGCAGCGGAAAAATTTATCCGTTAAAAGTTGAGTACGTCGGTCGCGTGCCGGACTTCCCCGGCATCACGATGATCGTCGTCAGACTGGCAGACGACCTCGGAGATGTTGGTGATGTCTTAGTGCGATTAAATCTGCATGGCATGTCGAGTAATCGAGTCCGCATTGCGATTGGACACTCCGGTGATGGACCAGCCGACGATCAGGGCGCAGTACCAACTCCACCTCCTGTCACGCCTCCGCCTGCGGATACACCGTTGGCTCCG
>DATEWS010000645.1:0-3787 GCA_035257785.1 Pyrinomonadaceae bacterium | reverse complement strand
ATTCCTTAGGTCATTCGATGCTGCGCAAGTTTGCCGATCACGCGGGCATCGCAAAAAACTTTACCGTCCTGGACCAGAGCGATACTGAAGACCTCATCGATCTGCTGCGTCGCCAGATTCGCATCACAAAAGCGCAGCACTTCCCGCGCAAACGCACGATTGCGGCGATCTTCAGCATGATGGTCAACAAGGTGCTGTCGTTGAAGCAGGTCCTCAATCAGCACTACCCGCAGTTTGTTGACGAGCGACGCAATCTCGAGACGTTGTTCAAGTCGTTTGAAGATTTCAAACGCAGCCGCCACATGTTGACGTACGACGACCTGCTCGTGCGTTTTCGTGAAGCGCTCGAAACGAGCGCCGAGATGCGGGAACAGATCTCGGACCAGTATCGCTACATCATGGTCGATGAGTACCAGGATACGAACAAGCTCCAGGCGCAGATCGTAAAACTGATGACTGCGCGACACGATAACGTCGCTGTCGTCGGCGATGAATTTCAGTCGATCTACTCGTTTCGCGGCGCGAGTCATCGCAACATGCTCGAGTTTCCCAAGCTGTTTCCGTCAGCGCAGATCATCAAGCTCGAAGAGAACTTCCGCAGCACGCAACCGATACTCGACGTCGCGAACGCCATCATTTCGGACGTAAAAGAGAGTTATAAGAAGCGCCTTTACTCGCGTATCGAGGGTGGTCAAGCGCCGGTGGTCGTGAGCGCGCGTGATGAGAACGAACAATCGCAGTTTGTCGCGCAGCGCATTGCTGAGTTGCGTGAAGAAGGCGTGCCGCTGAGTGACATCGCAGTGCTCTTTCGATCGAGTTCGCACTCATTTGATTTGGAAATCGAGCTCGGGCGTGCGGGTGTTCCGTTTCGCAAGTTTGGCGGGATCAGGTTTGCCGAGTCGGCGCATATCAAGGACGCGCTTTCGTTTCTACGCGTCGTGGTGAAGCCTTCGGACACGCTTTCGTGGTTTCGTGCGTTGAAGTTGATCGATCACATCGGCGACGCGACCGTCTACCAGATACTCGAACATCTCGGCGTCGAACAACGCGAGGTTCGCTCGGCGCGAACCAAAGGCGGGCTATTCAAAAAGCTGATTCGCTTCCCGGCGCGGCCAGCTTACAAGGCGCAACTCCTTCGCATGGCGCGCGTGTTCGTGACGATGCTCGAATGCAAAACGCCCGGCGAACAACTGTCGGCGGCGTTGCGTTTCTATCGCCCGCTGTTGAAGAACAAGTACGACGACGTGCAGCGTCGCGGGCGCGATCTCGAACACCTGCAAACAATAGCAAAACGTTATAAGACACCGGCGAAGTTGTTGGATGATATTGCACTCGACCCGACTGAAGCGACCGCCCAGGAAAACGCGCCACGTCGCAGCAGTGGCTTTGTTACGCTCTCGACGGTGCACTCGGCGAAGGGTCTCGAGTGGGACCGCCTTTTCGTAATCTGGATGACGGATGGGTGGTTTCCGTCGAGTCGTTTTCAGGATGAGTTTGACGATTACGACGAGGAGCGCCGGCTGCTCTACGTCGCAACGACGCGCGCGAAAAAGGAGTTGCACTTTGTTTATCCGGCGGTTGATGTCTATCGCGGTCCCGAGACGGACGGCACGCCGACCCTGTCGCGCTTCCTCGAACCGATCCCACCTTCGATTCTCCCGCACGCGTCGCTGGCAGGAGAATGAAAAAATATAGGATTGATATGTCCTATAGGACCTATAATTGCCCATCACTATGACCCTGGGAACCGAATGGCTCATCGACGCAAGCGGATGCGACGCGGCGGCGCTTGCAGATCTCGATCGGCTGCGCGCAGTTTTTGATCGCGTCATACACGATCTCCATCTCAACGTGCTCGGTGAGATCGCGTGGCATCAATTCGATCACCCGGGTGGCGTTAGCGGTCTCGCGCTCCTCTCCGAATCTCATCTCAGTTGTCACACGTATCCCGAGTTTCGCGCGGCGACGTTCAATCTCTACTGCTGTCGCAATCGCGACTCGTGGTCGTGGGAAACAACACTCAAAGAAATGCTCGGCGCAACTGAAGTCAACGTGCGTGTGTTCGAACGAATGGACGTGCGCGCAACGGCAGGAGCCGCTAAATGAGCGCGTTGGTGGCGAACTGCCCTTCGTGTGGCGCACCGGTTGAATTCAAGAGCGGACAATCGATCGTCGTCATCTGTCAATACTGTCGCTCGGCGGTCGCGCGTACTGATCGTGAGTTAAAAGATCTCGGCAAAGTTGCGGAACTGGTCGAAACTGGTTCGCCTCTCGACGTCGGCTTGCGCGGCACGTGGAAAGACGTGCCGTTTGAACTAACCGGGCGCGCCCAACTCGGTCATGAGATGGGCGGGCAGTGGGACGAGTGGTATGCAACGTTCTCGAATGGCTGGCTCGGTTGGCTCGCGGAAGCGCAGGGCCGGTTCTACATCACGTTTCAGTATCCGATTCCCGAAAACGTCCAAGTTCCTGCATTCGATCAATTACAACTCGGACAACAGGTGCCGGGTCTGCCATGGCCCACGCCGCTGATGGTTGCCGAAACCGGACGCGCCACCGCGCTCGGCGCGAAAGGCGAGATTCCGTATCTGTTAACGCCTGGCGAGACGTATTACTACGCCGATCTATCCGGCGCTAACGGCGCGTTTGGCACACTGGATTACAACCAATCGCCGCCACTCGTTTACCTGGGCCAACAAGTCACGCTCGCAGATCTCGGTATCACGACGACGCGTACACCTGAACGCGAAGAACGTCGCGTCGGCGCTGCGGCGGTGAGTTGTCCGCATTGCGGTGGTCCACTCGAACTGCGCGCGCCCGATCAGACGCAGCGAGTCACGTGTCCAAACTGCAACTCGCTGCTCGACGTGAATCAGGGCAAGCTACAGTTTCTCAAAGCACTCGAGAAGCCGTGGTTTCAACCGGTGATTCCGCTTGGCACTAGCGGCGACACGCCCGAAGGAAAGATGACGGTGATCGGCGCGATGGCCCGCAGCGTCACGATCGAAGGCACGACATACTTCTGGTTCGAGTATCTTCTTTACAACCCGCAGATTGGTTTTCGCTGGCTGGTCCATAGCGACAACCACTGGAACTACGTGCGCGCAGTGCCGCCGGGCGAAGTCAACGACTCAGACAAGTCGGCCTCTTACCAGGGGAAGAATTACCGTCTTTTTCAGGATGCGCAGTGCAATGTCGAGGTCGTGCTGGGTGAGTTTTACTGGAAGGTCGAGACCGGCGAGAAGGTGCGCGGCATGGATTACATTGCGCCGCCGTACATGCTGTCGAAAGAGGTGTCCACGGTTTACGTCACAGATGACAGCGGTAAGCAAAAGCGAACAACCGGCGAGATCAACTGGTCACTCGGAACTTACGTTCCGGTTCGTCAGATCGAGAAAGCATTTTCTGTTAGCGGGCTGCCGCGGCCTTCGAACGTCGCGCCTAATCAACCTTACAAGTATGGATGGATCTACAAATACTGGATCGCGTTTCTGCTGATCCTCTTGCTGGTTGGCTTCCTGACGTTCATCGTTTCCGGATCGACTAAGCAAGTCTTTTCGCAAACTGTGAACTTCGCGCCGCTGCCGAATGAAGATGGGACGCAGGTTTTCTTCAGCGACCCTTTTGAACTGGAGGGCCGTCGCAATATCAAGGTTATCGGCGAGTCGCCGGTGCAGAACACATGGGTTTATCTCGAGGGAGATTTGATCAACGACGAAACGGGCGTGGTCCAATCGTTTCCGATCGACATTTCTTACTATCAGGGTGTTGAGGATGGTGAGGCGTG
>DATEWS010000644.1:0-2051 GCA_035257785.1 Pyrinomonadaceae bacterium | reverse complement strand
GCGCAGTAGTGGGATTTCCATCGTCTCAAAGTAGTTTTCGCGCGCTACCTGCCGGTTGGTCTCGTGTTGATTGTTGGTTGATTCCGACTCACCGGGCAACAGGAAGTCATTGATCGAGTTGTCGTCGGCGATCAGCGGTACATTCCCGAATGTCGCCGAGCGCACCTCCGGCAAATGATCGAGGCGTGCGAAGAGTTGCTGATAAAAATTCATCAGCCGCTCGTCTTCGTATCCACCTTGTCGCGGCTGTAACTTGAAGAGCAACAGATTATCGTCGTTGAAGCCGAGGTTGACGTGTTGCAAGTTGTAGAGCGTGCGGATGAATAACGTCGCGCCGATCAATAACAACAGCGAGAGCGCGACCTGAAGGACGATCAGTCCTTTGCTAACCCGGGACACTGCGCCAGTCGTGCGGCGGGTTTGTTTGAGTGAACTGGCGAGATCCAGGCTGGTCGCGCGCAACGCCGGAGCTAATCCAAACAACACTCCGGTAAGAAGTGAGACGACGAGGGTGAATGTCAACACGCGCCAGTTCAGACTGAGATCGACGCCGCTCGGCACGAGCCCGGTGTCTTTGCTGGTTAACGACACCAACGCGTTCTTCGCCCAGACGGCGAAGATCACGCCGGCAGCGCCGCCCAACATCGCGAGCATTACGCTTTCTGTCAGCAGTTGACGGACCAGACGCCAACGCCCGGCGCCCACCGCGAGACGCACATTGATCTCACCACCGCGTAAAGCTGCTCGAGACAACAACAGGTTCGCGACGTTCGCACAGGCGATCAGCAATACGAGCGCGACGACGATAAACAGTCCATAGATCGCGCTTGAGTATTCCCGGCGATGGTCCAACATTCCACGCCCACCGGATTCCGCGATCAAATGCGGGTAGTCTTTGGGATCGATTTGCGCAGGGTCATTCGCTTTGCGCGGTGGCGGCATCACTTCAAGCGCCGCAACTTGAAAGGCGCCGCTCAAACTGTCGCGCGCCTGGTCGTAAGTGCCGTTTGGTTTGAGGCGTCCCATTATATTCAGCCACCAAATGCCCGGTTTGTCCGCCGTGCCCAACCTGCTTGCGTCGGCTCGCAGCACAGGCTCAGTGGCGAGCGCGATTGTCACGGCCGGCTGGTAATCAACTTGTGACGTGCCGGTGAAGGCTGCTGCCGTGACACCGATGATGGTGAATGACGTTTTGTTGAGTTTGAGTTGTTGGCCAATGACACCGGGATCAGCGGCGAATCGCTCCTGCCAGAATTGATGACTTAACACAACCACCGGAACCGCGCCCGGTTTGTCGTCCTCGCTCGTGATTGCGCGTCCGATGCTCGGCTGCACTCTGAGCCCGGAGTAGTAACCACCGGACACAGCTTGTCCATCGATGACCTCCGCTTGTTCGCCTACTACCGCCGTCACTTCGCGAACGGGAGCAAAGGCGAACAAATCTGTCAGCGGACTGTCTGACGCCTGCACTCGCGCCTGGTCCATCTTTTGAAAAACATCGTAACGAAACAGTGAGAGCGCGCGGATGCCTTCCGGTGCCGGCACGTTCGATGTCCCGCTCATGCCGTTTATTCGAAACGGGCGTCCGGCTTGCCATTCAAACAACACCAGTCGATCCGGTTCCGCGACAGGCAGGGTTTTGAGCAGCACGGCATCCACTACGCTGAAGATCGCGGTGTTCGCGCCGATGCCGAGCGCGAGTGAAAGGACGGCGACGAGAGTGAAGCCTTTGTGCTTGAGAAGCATCCTTGCGCCGTAACGCAAGTCCTGGATTAGAGTCTGCATGAGTCTCCTCCATGCCGGTGATCACGTACAGCTTTGCGTCGACGTTTTCAAACCGCGTGCCGAACAGTGTCAACGGTGCGGGACATGCCTAACCACAGATTACGCGGATTGATTTACAGAATCTGTGTAATCTGTGGATGAAAGCTCTGCGCGGATTTTCCGTTTGTGGGATCGTTAAGTCCCATTTTCGACTGCGTTACGGGAGTCGAATAACGATGTCCTTTCGCTCGCTCGCCGACAACGTAACGGGTGTTGGTTTGTTCATC
>DATEWS010000643.1:0-9476 GCA_035257785.1 Pyrinomonadaceae bacterium | reverse complement strand
TTTCATTTCTTCTGACGGAGGCACCAGCTGGACTTCCGTTGCGCTGCCCGGAATTGCCGGGCTCGCTTCGGCAATGGTGATTCCGAATCCTACTCGCATTTACGTCGGGACCATGAAGGGACGTATCTACCGACTCGATTTCGTTAACAATGCCTGGGCCGATCCGGTCTTCCTGGGATCTCCGGTTGGCGGTGCTGTGAGTGACGTGCTGGTGGACCAAACAAATCCGAACCGGCTTTGGGTGACTTACTCCAGCCTCGGATCTGGAACTGTCGGCGGCGGAATTTTTCGATCGGACGACGCTGGAAGCAGTTGGCATGACGTGAGTGGCGGTCTTCCTGACATCGCTCTCAACGCAGTCGAGATCGACCCACAGAATCCAGATACGGTTTACGTAGCGGCTGACGTAGGTATCTACCGTTCAACTAACGCAGGAACTGTCTGGACGTCGTTTAATAACAAGTTGCCTAACGCGCTCGTGAAGGACCTGGCGTTTCATCCTCGTTCGCGGCTGTTGCGTGCGGCAACTCAAGCCCGCGGTGTTTGGGAAATCGCGATAGACCAGGCGACGATGCCGAGTGTAGAGGTTTATCTTCGCGACAGTGCGGTCGATTCCGGAAGAAGCTCTCCATCGCCATCAGCAGTGGACGATCCCTTCAACTTCGGATCACAAACCTTCTGGTGGCAATGTCAGGACATTAAAGTCGACTCACCTTCGTTTCAGAATCAGGATGCGAGCGCCGTCGATTTTGAGTTCTTCGAAGACGACCATGGCGTTTCTGCGGCGGGACTTCAGAACGAAAATCCACAACGCAACCGCACGGTGCGAGTGTTCGTACAGGTTCACAATCGCGGAATTCAGCCGGCGACGAACGTAGCAGTCAAACTCTTCTTCGCCGCGTCGGCAGTAGCGCTGCCGGATCTGCCCACCGGCTTTTGGAATGGATTTCCGAACAACGTGCTTCCGCCTACATCTCCCTGGCAGCAGATCAGTCCGCACAAGGTGGTTCCCACTGTTGATCCAAGTGGCACGCGCATCGTCGCTTTCGATTGGACGGTGCCTGCGAATGCGCCCGCCAATATCAGCCTGTTGGCAATCATCAGCGCTGATAACGATCCGCTGTCTACTACTGAGTTGAACATTGCCTCGCTGGTGCAGAATAACAAGCAATGCGGGTTGAGAAACATGGTGACGGTGAATCCGTTACCAACTGTTGGACCACCAGTAACAGCAGTGAGACTCAACGTTGGCAGAGTCAATGGTTCAACTAAATTCTCACTTGCAGCAGATCGCGCGGCGACGTCGATGATCCGCGGAGTTGTTTTGAGCAAACGTCTCTCCGCACTGGCAAAAAAAGCGAAAGTGAAGCAAATCAAGCTCACCAGTAGCGATAAAGATGAACTGAAAAAACTAATGTTCGAGGCGCCCCAACTCGAGAAGGCTCTCGATACGAATCATCTCTTCGCAACCGCCGACGGTGTTTGGCTGGAAGACGTGACGTTCAAAGGCAAGACGGCTGAACCAATTGTTTTTCTGTTGAATGCCGAAACGCGGAAGCATCGCGCCGGATCAATTGTTCAGACGGCGAGTGATGGAACGGTTGTAGGTGGGTTTACGTTCCAGGCGAACTGAGCCTGCGGTCGAGATTCGTGCGCCAGGTGCTTCCGGCACATTACAAGGGCTTGGCCTCAAAAGTCGGACGTCGCGCTTGGCCGGGGAGCGATAGCGACCTGGTTAACGATTAGTCAAGGATGCTGATCGCTTACCAGGTCGCTATCGCTCCCTGTACTGACTGTATCCAAGAGTGTTAAGTAGAAACCGGGAGCCAACCTGATTTTGCATCGAGCGGGCGGTCGTTTATAGCTTCGAGAATCGCGTACTTCGCGAGTAGCCGCGTTGAATCAAGTGTTGGCAACGACGAATTCTCTGGCGTTACGATCAGCGGGATCTCTGTGCAACCAAGGATGACGCACTCGGCTCCACGCGATTTCAAATCGTCGATCGCACCGAGGAAAAGATTAGTCGTGCTTTCGGTGAAAATTCCCAGGCACAGCTCGTCAAAGATCGCGGCGTTCAGTTGCTTCCTGGTTGTGTCGTCGGGAATCAACCGTTCGCAGCCGCGTTTCTTCAACGCCTGTTCATAGACAGGTCCCGTCATGGTCCAACGCGTGCCGACTAGCCCCACGTGTTTCCATCCTTGTTTACTCAGTTCGTGGCAAACGACGTCCGCGATGTGAATTCCTGGGATCGGCAGGTCGCCTGCGATCTGCTCGAGCACGATGTGCGCCGTGTTGTCAGGACAAACGAAAAAGTCGGCACCTCCGTCAGTGACGGTTTGCACGCCTTCAGCAATGAACTTCGCGACGGCTGGATAATCATTCGCCTCCCACGCCGGCATACTCAGAGCCAACGGCACCGAACTCATCACAACCTTCGGATGCATGTGTGGTCCAAGGCGCGCCACGCCTTCCCTGCACGCGGTCAGGAAACACAGCGCAGCACCTTCAAAACTATGCGCAACAATTCCAATTGTTTTCATTACCTGGTCACCAGTCGAGTCATGTCGAAGGCGTGTGCTACCTGGCCCGCCGTCAACACAAACAATTTCTTACCGTCCAAACTGAAACGAACGAATGAGGCGCCCGTCTTGAATCGAAGGCGCGCCTGTGTGTTTCCCGAAGTCAAATCATAGAGCGTGAGCTCGCCAGGATAGTTCTCGACGATCACCTGGTTGCCATTCGGATTCATTGCCGCATGGGCGCCGAAGAACCTGTGACGCAGCTCGCCTGCCTTAATAGAATAAATGAGAACGCGATTGTTGTCGTCGCGCAGGACAAGCCAGTCGCCTTCTGAAAAGCCCGTCTCAATGTCAAACGAACCCTGGCCAGTTTCGAGCAGCAACACGCCGACTGATTTATTCGCAAACGCATCGTAAACCTCAACCAGATAGTCGTCATCCTTATTTCCCATCTGCCGAGAACGCTCGAGCAGCGTGGGATCTTCTTTCAGCCTGGCTTTACCCGCTTCACTGCCGAGATCCCAATAGAAGATCAGACGACCCGAGTAATCGTCGAAGAAGAAACGCGGAGCTTCCTTCCGGAATTCCCTGGTCCAAATAACCTTGTCGTTGACGACGTCCCGCAGCTCAAACTTAACCTCATGCGTTAATGATGCGTCGTCACTTTCCTGGACTGCGATGTTGACGAGAGGTTTATCGCCTTCTTTCCCTTTCTCTTTTTCTTTGTCGGTCTTCGGCGCTTTGAGACTTTGGCGGACCATTACAAAGCGTCCGTATTGCCGCGATCCTTTTTCAGGAATCTCTCGCAACGGGCTCACCTCGTTCGTAGGCGCACTCATCCAAACGAGACTGTGATTTACCGGATCGAGTTTTGGGAAATCGCCAATCGCCGCGCCATCCGATGCAACAATGGCGCCGCGAAACCCGCGTACATGGACCTTTCGTTCGCCGGAGTTCAAATCCCAAATTGCACCTCGCGATTTGGATGACGCAGCGAGCCAATGCATATCGTCAGAAACACTTGCCGCATATAGCCGGCTCATCGACCCGACCGGGATGTCGATCTTTTCAACTAGAGTCGAATGTAGAACTTTGTCGTCCTCGTTGTAGTTCACCTTTGATACCGCGACACTGCCCGACGCCAGTTCAAAAAACATGAAGTCGTTCCAAAGAGTGACGTCGGCTTTGTTCATTCCACTGACAATGGTTCCCTTCGTCAGATCGAAGATGCCCATCGGCGCATTCGCGAGTGGCTTGATTACCACGTAATTGGGATTTCCCGTCAGCTTCAGTTCATTTGCAAACATCGGGAATTTCGCAAGTCGCTTGCCTTGCGGGAATGAAAATATACCGGCGCCCTCAACGTCGCCGGGGGTCATTGCAAGTAGCTTTTCCGGAGTGATGAAAATGAACGGCCGTCGCGTCATCTTTTTTAAGTCACCGCCGGTCGAAACCGGTTTGAGCGTCGAAAGATCGAGAGCCAGCATCGTGTCATCAGTCTGAGCCGCCGTCATCATGTCGATTGTGAACCGGAACCGAAACCTGCTGGAGCGGCTGGCAATTAAATAACGGGAATCAGGAGAAAACTGGAGATTGAAGAAGTTATTGTACTTTGAATCGTCGTCCTGTTTGACTTGAGCGCTAATCCAGGCCAGCAACTCGAAAAAATTCAAGGCGTAGAACTGTTTCTTCTCCCAAACTTTCTTGCCGGATTGCGTTTCCAGAATGTTCAAACCCAAACCGTAGTCAACGCAAGCGAGGTACTTACCGTCTGGTGATAACTCATGCTCCCAACAGTCGCGCCTGACTACCAGCTCACGGATCTCAACCGGCTTCGCATCCGTAATACTCCACTTTTCATAGCGCAGACCCTCAGTATCAAACACCACAAAGAGTCCATCCGGTGTGAACGAAGCGGGACGCGCGTCAGTGACGGGTATCTGGAAAAGGATCTGCAGTGGATCTCGTTTGACGACAGTGATCGCAAAGTCGTCCTGGGCGAGAAAATAGCTGCCGTCGTTGTTGATTGCGAAATGGGAAATGTCGCTCTTGAGTTGTGGCGAGAGTTCTTTTTTCCAAAGCAAGCCGGGGAGTTCTTCGGCTACCTGACTTTCCCGAAAAGACACCACGTCAGCTTGCCAACTCAGATACTGTTCCGACGCCTGATCACTGCGCTTCTCGCGGCATGCAGCCGGAAGTAGTTCTGTGGCTTTGATCATCTCACGCAGGCGCTTCTGCGCCGGATTGGAATTTCCGAAGATACTTGTAAACCAGTTTCCTGACTTCGCTTTCTCCTCGACGAGCCGCGAAAAGAATTCGGAAAATGCATTTGGATCGTAACCGGCCGCGACCATGGCGAAGAGTCCGATACGATCTGCTTCGAGTTGCTGGGCCGACTCGTGATCCGAACTCTGCGACACACTCTTCGTTCTTTCTCTTTCCAGGAGCAGGTTGAATTTTTCAGTTATGTCTTTTCGATCGCCGAGCTGCGTGACGTTTAGTATCTTTTTGAAGAGTTGCGACATGTCGCTGGCGCCGTGATGGACCGTCGCGTGCCCGAGCTCGTGGGCCATTACACCCGCTAACTCGTCTTCGGTCTTCGTGAAAGCGATCAATTTGCGTGAAAGAAAAACGTAGCCTCCGGGTGTGTTGAAGGCGTTGGCCGTTGGGATATCGACTATGAAGAACTGAAACTTGAGTCCGGTCGGAGGAAGATGACGAACCAGCCGCTCACCAATTTGTCTGACATACGCCAGTAGTTTTTCGTCACGTATGAAGCGTAGATCACCAGACATCCGTTGATGGTTCAGGTCACCGAAAATCATCTCCTGTTCAGGCGAAAAGATATTGTAGATTTGCGAGTTTGCGGTTATGGCGGGAGGATTACAGTCCTGAGCCGAAACAATGCCGCCGCTGATCATGCAGAAGAATAAAAATGGGAGTGTTACTTTTCTGAGCATGTCGCATCTCCGTAAGGTTTACTGGACACTCAAAGAAAACTGAGGCGGAGCAGATCTGCATACTGCCACAAAACCACACAAAACGCTTAAATATTTCGAGGGATGTGAGGACTTCACCCAAAAGTCACTTTTGAGTTTACGGATAGTCTATCTTCGATGTGTTCAAGCCATACTTGTTTCGCTTGCCGCACCGAATGTCGGTTTCCGTGACCTTATACAGCAGCTCATTGCGGACGTACTCGGCTGACTCGGCGTCCTTGCTCTTCGCCAGGACTTCTGCACGGTCCCTCGGATTAACACCCGCCATGACTCTCGGATCGCGCAAGATCACCATCGCCTGTGGCGCTAAGTAACTACATGGAAAGCGCCGGCGCGGTCGCAGGCCGTCAACCACGTCCCTGGAAATACCAACCGTGTCTGGTCCATAAGTGTTCTTGTCATCAACCTGCCAGGCGCCACCTGTTATACCTCCAGGACACGGCGGAATAACACAACAAGTGTTCTCATGGGGATCAATACCCCCCTCGGGACTCATTTCTTTAACCCAGCAACCGCTGAAATCCGTGTACGACGGTTCGAGTACCTGGTACCAGTCATACTGAGTTTTATCTCCAACTTTGCCCCAGCCGCCGCTCTCGCCTTGTATGAATTTCTCGCCGAACGGCAGACCATGTTCACCGGGCACTTTCAAGTGCAACGCGGCCCACGTTTTCTCATCTGCCTCGCCACGTCTGGCTCCGGATGCGAGCAGATTCCCCGCCGTCTGGAACGCAATCACTGCTGCTTCAGTGTCAGCATCAAACTTGCCCGTCACCTTGAACCGTTTGCCATTTGCTTCCATCAGTTTTTCCTGGAGCTCGGGTATTGGGCAACCGCGATCGCCGCGCTTAACTTCCGGTCTCTTCCGATCCGCGGCATCGAGATTCGTATTCATCTTGGCGCTACGCCGCGGAGCATCGGTGATATCGGCGATGTCAGTCGCAATCGCCACGGCCTTCGTCACGAGTTGGCCGCCGAGTCCTTTATAGAGCAATCCCAAAATACATCCGGGACAACCACTGGGCGGCTCCGCGGTTGGTCCACTCGTGCAGACCTGAAGCTGATCATTTTTCAGCATCACACCATGGCGTGCCTTGCAAACTTCTTCAGAGTCGGTACAGCGAACCGTTCGGTTATAACTAAAGAATTTATCCTGAGCGGCCTTGTAATTGTCGGCGAGCGTTTGGAGTATCTCGCCCTTCGGCGTAAAACCATTGCCGCTACGATCAGCGAGCCCCCAGTTCCAGAGTATGTGACCGAACAGTTCCATGAAATTCGGATCCACGAACGCGCTCAGAGCGGCCCAATTCCAGTGCTCTGCGATAGCCATGGTCTTTTTCAACGTTTGATCCGGACACTCAACGAGAATATCAACTGGCGCTGAAATTTCTCCTCTACTCCCTTTAAAAAGCAGTTGCATTACAAATGCCGAATACGACTCCGCATTCGCGAGTGCCGCAGGCGTGTCGAGCATTCGGTAGAAGCGTTGGCTCAGGTAGGCTCGATCAGTGATTTGAATATTCGCTGCGTGCGCTGACTCGTGGATCAGTATCTCAGCCTGTCTATCGAGATCGTCGGTAGCTCCTTTCGAAAATCCAGCACAGACATTAAACTGAGGAATCACTGCCGAACGATCGATATAAGCATCGGCAATCTGACACACTGCCTCGGATGCGGAGTGACAATTCACCTTCTTACGCACATTGTCTGTAGTTTGGATCTCTCCCAGTTTTTCTGACATCGTCCCAAGTGTCGAATATATCTGCTTAGCGACTGTCACTGCGTTCGGCCCCGATACGCTAAAATGTTTGGACAGTGCTGTCGCAACTTTTTTTTGCGCATCGGGATTCGTATCCTTTTCTTCCGATTTTTTCGGAGGATCAACGAATTCCCCAACACGCCTTTGCGCTTCATCCACGTAACGCTTTGCGGGATCTGCCGCGTTACTAATAAGACCCTGTTCACTATCACCGCAAACGAATGAACTACCGGCCATTTGCCGTCGCAGCGTGTTTTGTGCTGGACCAACATGTTGGTGAGGTAAGTTACGCGATGGTCTGTCCACTCGATCCGCGATCGCGTCAGCCTGTCGTTCTTCGACAGCGTTGACGGCGCCAAGAGTTAACCCACCGCGACTTGTTCCGCCGCCGGAGTTTTGCATCACGTGTGCGAGCTCGTGCGCCAAAAGTTTTCGACCGTCAGAACTCGCGGGTTGATATTGGCCGCGCGCAAAAACAATGTCCTTTCCGACTGTGTATGCTGAAGCAGAGACTGCTCGAGCCGAGTCAGAAGCGCGCGGATCCGTGTGTACGCGAACTCCTGAGAAGTCATGTCCAAGCCGCGACTCCATGAATCGCCGAGTGAACATTTCGAGCGGAACACCGGGCGAGGCGAGCACTTCGTGAACGATGTGCGGAACATTCTCGGAAGCAGACGCTCCGTCACTCTTGCGCCGAACCTTCTTGTCGTCGCAGTCGTCGCAGTTCTTACCAGTTCCGTCACAAGCGCACTTGCGACGGAGCACGCCACCAGAGTGCGTTGCGCAACGTGGACATCCGCCACCACACGCACACGCGCCTTTCGCCAGCGACGGGTGGCTCTCCGAAGTCTGCGCAGAGAACAAAAGCGGCGAAGGCTTTGGCCCACCGACATGATGGTGGGCGCTACTTGTTTCCGAGGTTTTTGCTAGTGCTCTCATTCTCAAGTCCACGCCGTCTTGATTAAGAGATCGTGACACGCATTACCCGTGCTCTTGCCCTTCTTAGTCACCAGATCAACGACTTCCGGATGCTGCGGATCGACGTGCGTCACTGTTGACGGCAGTGTGACTCCGGCAGGTAAATTCTCCAGGCCCGCAGGCTCACTCGCGAGTCTGATCTCGACCGACGCGACTGAACCAACACCACCATCAACTGCAGGTTGCAAACGTGGGATCTTTGTCGAAGCCGCTCCTGGCGACAGTGTGAACTCAACGTCGTCCTTCTTTGTTAACTTGGCATCGAAGTTGGCACGCACCTCATCCGCACGTTTCTTACTTATAGACGCGTCTTTATCACCGGAATCAGTGAAGCCCGCCACCTCGATCAGCGTTGTTTCATTGACATCTGAGTACGTCGCGGCGCCGTCGATGATAGTTTGCGCTGTTGAAGAGACCGTGACGTCGTCAGCTTTAAATGGCTTCACAACAAACACGCGTAAAGATTCGCCATGATGTTTCGAAGACGCCGCCAGTCCGCGTGGAGTGTTCCCCAAGTTCATCTCGCCCTTCGCCGCGAGGACATTTTCGATCTTGACGGTTGGATCGTGTATGTCACTGAAGGTGCGTTTAGTATTTTCGTTCTCGTCCGGTGGATGTGCTTTGATCTGCATCAGCGCCGCATGACCGCAGAGTTCATGACCCAGCGTCTCCGCTTGAGGCAATGGTTGCATAGTCGCGGTCCCGCCGCCGGTCCAGTAACGTATGTCCGGCACATTGGCGCCCGAAGTGGGCGTCATCTTCACCGTGCGAGTCTTATCATCGGTACTAGGGGCGTCGTTGATGGTTACCACTATTCGCCAGTCGTTGGGTGCACGCGCCATAGTGCAGAGGCAACAACAACCAAGCTTCTGCTTTCCGGTCGCAACTCCGCCAAACTTTCCTTTCTCACAATCCGTACCGGCTTTTGCGGTGACGATACCGCTCTTTGCATCCACGTCGAAGTCAGGACAGATCTTCTGGAGCAATGGCGTCATCTGCGGTACCGCTGTCGTTTTGTCGTCAGACGCCCTGGCGTCAACTTTCAGATTTCGTTGAATCCGGCGGGCCTGTCCACCTTGTTGAACCCAATGGACTAGCTCGTGGGCCAGCAGTCGCCGGCCCTCGCCGGTGTCGGGCGCCCACTCGCCTCGCGCAAACACCAGATCGCGACCGAGTGTGAAAGCCCGCGCGCCGACTGAAGTAGCTGTACGATCGGCGGCG
>DATEWS010000642.1:0-4546 GCA_035257785.1 Pyrinomonadaceae bacterium | reverse complement strand
TGAGCGGTTAGGTGGTCGCAAGACGATCAAACTCGATGCGCGTCTGCTTGCACTGACGAACGTTGATCTCGACGCGGCGGTCAAGGCAGGTCATTTTCGAGAAGACCTTTTTTATCGATTGAACGTAATAAACATTCGCGTGCCGCCTTTGCGTGAACGGAAGCAGGATCTTTCTCAGTTGATTCAACACTTCGTGAAGCAATACGCAGCGAAGCACGCGCGAAAAGTTGATCGCGTATCGCAGCCGGCGCTGGCGTTGTTGAAGGCTTACGACTATCCCGGTAATGCGCGCGAGCTCGCTAACGTGATCGAGCGAGCAGTCATCGTTGCCACGGACCGAACAATTGACAAGCACGATTTGCCCGTGGGATTGACTGCGGCGGTCGCAGCGCAGCGACAAAAGGAAAAGCGGCCGAGCCTCGCGGAAATGGAAGCGACTTACATCGCCGAGGTTCTGGCGTCGACGCGCGGTAACAAAACTGAGTGCGCGCGCATACTCGGTATCAGCCGCAAGAATCTCTACGAGAAGATCGCGCGCTACGAACTTTAGGATGCGCCTGCGGATCATTTGGACGGGGAAGACTCGAGATGCGAGGCTGCGCGCGCTGATTGATGATTACGTGGAACGGCTGGGGCACTTTGTACGTTGTGAAGTGACTGAGTTGCGCGAACCTGGCCGTACTGACAAGACGGGCATCGATAAGGAAACGAAACGCATCTCAGACCGTCTCCGGCCCGGCTCAGTGACGGTGCTGCTGGACCCGGATGGCACGGAGTGGACGTCCCAACAGTTGGCCGCTCAGGTGCAAGGTTGGGAAGGAAGCGGGATCAAGGAGGTCGCGTTCGTTATCGGAGGACCGAACGGTCTGGCAGATGATTTCAAAACCCGCGCTGACAAGCGTTGGTCATTGTCGCGGTTGACGCTGACACACGAGATGGCGAGGGTGCTGTTATTTGAGCAGTTATATCGAGCGTACACCATCATTCATGGCCTGCCGTATCAGAAGTGATCGGGGCAGGCGGTTTATAACAAGTAGGGTGGAGGATTAAGACGAATAATGGATAAGAGGCGAACGAAAGTCTTCCGAGACAAATTATTGGACCGTCGTGAAGGTCTCGTCGGTCAGGTGCAGGCGGCGGAACTGTACAGTCGCGAGCGCGATGCCGAAGCGACGCAGGATCCGGCGGACATGGCCGCGAACGCTTACACCAAGGAACTGCTGGTGTCGATGTCTGACAACGACCGGCAGTTGCTCAATCTGATCGATGAAGCGCTCGAGCGGATTGAAACGACTGGTTACGGCAAGTGTGTTCATTGCGGTGAAGCCTTGCCGGAGAAGCGCCTCGATGCCGTTCCGTGGGCGCGCCATTGCGTCCGTTGTCAGGATCTTCAGGAGCGTGGACTTTTGGGCGACGATGAAGATTAACGCGCGATTGAGTGTTTAGAGTTTAGCGGCCTCCTCGGATCGGGGAGGCCGCTTTGGTTTAAGCTACAAAAACGGCACAAAGGCACGCACAAGATGCTCCTCACGAACGTGGTTCAGTTGTTTAGTGATGCTTTGCTGGCGGTTGCGTATCCGCAGAGTTGCGCCATCTGTGCGGTGAGTGTTGAAAGACGCAGGTTTGGCGTGGCGTGCGAGGCGTGTTGGGCGCGCACACGCATCTTCGATGGGACGGAGATACTGTGTTGGAAGTGTGGATTGCGGCATGACCTGGATGAGTTGCCGGTATCAATCCCGGCGGAAGAGGTGCGGTGCCGGCGTTGCGAGATGCTGGAGTTCACTGTCGGTCGCGCGGTTGGACCATACGAAGGTGCGTTGCGTGAGTCGGTGTTGCAGTTGAAGCGGCAGCCGCACGTTGCGGCCCAGCTCCAAACGCTTTTGATTGCGGCTGCGAAACGGGAACCGTTGAGTTTGAGCACCAGGATCATACCCGTGCCGCTGCACAAGAAACGGCAGCGCTCGAGAGGATTTAATCAGGCGGCGATCATCGCAGAAGTCTTAGCAAAAGGCTTGCGGTTGCCGTTGGATGAAGTCAGTCTGGTGCGCGTCTCTTCAACGGAGAAATACCGGGCGGGATTGGACGCCAAAGGCCGTCGTGACACCGTGGCGGGCGCATTCGAGGTCAGCCACCCTCGGCTGATTGCGAACGAAAGCGTCCTCCTCGTCGACGACGTCTTTACGACCGGCGCCACCGTCTCCGCTTGCGCCGCGGCCCTCCTCGGGGCCGGCGCCCGAAGCGTGTTTGTTTTGACAATCGCCCGCGCATAAAGAAGTTAGATAAAAGAACAAGTCAGGAAGGTGGCTTGCCCCCGCCCTCGCAACAGCGGGGGCAAGCCCCTCTTCCTGACTTGTTCTTTTCCTTGGCGTTAATCCGTCTGTCGCAACATCTTTTTGACACTCTCTTCCGCGCTCGCGTAATATCAGACCTAAGATGAACGGCAGGGTTTTAGTCCTGAATACTTCTTTCGAGCCCATTAACGTGTGCACGGAAAGGCGCGCGGTGGTGATGATCTTCAAAGGCGTGGCGCGGGTGGAGGAGCACAACGGCCACATGCTCCACTCGCAGAAACTCTCGATCCACGCTCCTTCGGTCATTCGACTTACGGAATATATTCACATCCCTTTTGAACGCCGCTCCCTTTCTCGAAAGAATATTCTGCTGCGCGACCATTCCACTTGCCAGTATTGCGGAACTCAATACCCGCCCTCGGAATTAACTCTCGATCATGTGCTGCCACGCTCGCGCGGAGGGGAGTCCGCGTGGGATAATCTGGTTGCCTGCTGCAAACGTTGCAATCATCGCAAGGGAAACCGGACTCCGGAAGAGTCCGGGATGCACTTGCTGCGCAGGCCTCGTGGGTTCTCACTACACGTAAACCGGCAAATCATGCGTTACTTAGGCAGAGCTGACGAGACGTGGAGAAAATACCTGTTTTACGAATCGGATACTCGAGACTAACCGGACCAATCCGGCTAGGCCCCTGAAAAGAGGAAGTTATGACTCAATCAATGTTCGCGATCGCGGGTCTCGGACCCACCGAGACAGTACTGATCGTTCTCGTGATCTTTTTACTTTTTGGCGCCACACGTTTGCCGCAACTTGCTAAAGCCCTCGGGCAAAGTAAGAAGGCATTTCGTGAGGGCATCGAAGAAGGAGAACGGGACGAGCGTAAAGAGATCAAGGAGTAGGGCCTGCCCGCGCGAATCGGATGCAGGAGCAGGAAGCAGGAGCAGAATGAACCTCACCTGCTCCTGCTTGCTGCCTCCGGCTCCTGATTCAGTGACTGTGAGCCTTTTGTCCAATGACCAGAGTTGCTTTCACGGAAAGCGCGAACTCTGCCTCATGTCTCTCTTCGTTTATTAATCGAGAAATCTCGCTAAACAATTCGGCCCTCTTATCGTCAGGTACGAGGGCCAGCCAATCGTGTATCAGAAACTCTGCGACCAGCGGAGAGTTCAAAAACTGCTCACCTGACTCGAAGTCAAACTCCTCGATGCGCGTCCACGATTCAACATCTTCCAGCCCTTCGTCTACTGCCAACTGCTCGACGCCGGAGATTGTGGGCAGTTCAGTAATCAACTGTTCGACGTCGGATTCGTGATCGATAAGACCATTGTTGTGGAGTGCTTCCCAGTAGACCGAAAAGAACTCGCCGAAGCTCGAGGCTGTTGGCAGTGTGAGTGCGATCGTAGCGCCGGGCGCTGCGACGCGTACGAGCTCCGAAAACATTTTCCGCACTCGGGTTTGGGAGACGAGTGACGCATTGCCGATAACAAGGTCGAAGCGGTTGTCTTTTAAATTCAGATGGTCGAATTGTGCAGTGTCAAAAAAGATCTTTTCGTTGGTTGCAGTAGCCTTTGCGCGTGCCAGTTCCATGCACTCGGGATTTTCGTCGACGCAAAGTAGTTCGAGTTTCTCTCCGGCGCGTTCGTGCAGCGCCATTGCATGCCCGCCGGTGCCGGCGGCAACGTAAAGCACCTCGCCTTCGGCGGGAAGTTTTACGTGCTCGTCGATTAGCTCGGCGAAGCGTTCGGCCCAATCGGGCGCGATGAACAAGTCGTGCAGGAATGCGAGTTCCTTATCCGACTTTCTGTTAGTGCTCACTCTCAATGTCCTCACCCTTTGTTTGTTCTAATTCTGATTCTGAAAAATATTTTCGGCCGCGTAGTTGTTCGGGCAAACATTCCATCTCTTCTTTCGCGGCTGGATCGCTGTGAACGTAACGATAATCTTTGCCGTAACCGATGTGCTTCATCAATGGCGTGACTGCGTTTCGCAAGTGTAAGGGCACTGGGACACGCGATGTTTCTTCCGCATCACTTGCGGCGCGAAAGTAAGCACTCTTGATGGCGTTCGACTTAGGCGCCCGGGCGAGATAGATCGTCGCCTGTGAGAGTGGAAACAGTCCTTCGGGTAAACCGACGAGCTGCACGATGTCGGCGGCGGCTGCCGCCTGGACCATCGCCTGCGGATCTGCGAGACCGATATCTTCAGACGCCAAAATGCAGAGACGTCGTGCAATGTAAATCGGATCGGCGCCGCC
>DATEWS010000641.1:0-8655 GCA_035257785.1 Pyrinomonadaceae bacterium | reverse complement strand
TATCAGCTCGAGTCGAAAGTAGTTCTGCGTAGTTTTTCAGAGATGGAGACGCTGGTGCAGAGTCTACCGCGAAGCTGGGGTGACGACAGCAGTTGGCGATACAACGTTATCTTCCTGCGTCACACAATCGACTCCGAAGATATTCTTTCAGAGCTACCGGCGAATAGTGAGATCGAACAAGTGTTGTATCGTCCAGGCACGTTGTTGTGGTCGGCGCAAGCGGAGCAGATGAATCAGACGAAGATGTCCAAACTGTCCAGTCGAAAAAAATTTCAAGACATGACAGTCAGGAACCTGAACACGACGAAGAAGCTCTACGAGCTGATGAAGAAAGCCGCGGAGCGAGAGTAAAATTCTCATGCGTCCTCGAATTGCAGGATTCTTATCGCCCCATCAGGAAAGCGCGCCGTAATCTCGAGTTCGCCGCCCATCGCAACCACAAACTGTCGCAAGGTGCTGATATACATATCTGTCCGCCGCTCCATCTTTGAAACGGCAGCCTGATTAATTCCAAGAGATTTGGCAAGACTCTCCTGCGTAAGTTGACGTGCCGCCCGCAACTCATTTAGTGGCATCTCGGCGAGTATTTTCTTAGCTCGTTTTTCCGCACGTGACTGAGCCGCTGCTTTAGCGCTTAGCAGTGCAGAGCACTGCCTCATATCGCGAGCGGCGCAGCTGATACTGAAATATTTTTCTGCCTGTGCATATTTGTCTTTCGAAGTTACCCGCTCTGGGCGACCTTTAATGAATCTGTGAAATATCCGGCTCGCGCGAGTGACTGAACTCAATCGCGAAGCGGGCGGCCATGCGGTAGAGGGTTTTGCGGTTGATGCCGAGGATTTCGGCGGTGCGTTTGCGGTTGTTGCCGGTAGCGTCGAGGACGTGGAGGATGTAGCGTCGCTCGATCTCATCGAGATTGGGCAAGCCTGAAAAAAGTTCGCCGAGATCGTCTGCCGAGAGTGGCGGTGTTTCCGGTGATTGCTGGAGACGAATGCGCGCGGGCAGATCTTCGATAGTGATCACACCACCCTGATTCAGCGTTATCGCACGCTCGATCACGTTTTCCAGTTCACGCACATTACCCGGCCACGTGTATGCAGTTAAAGACTGCATCGTTCTTTGATCGGGCCCGATCGCGGGTGTTGGACCAGATGCGTGCTTGCGTAAGAAGTGTGCGACGAGCAGGTGAATGTCTTCGCGTCGTTGTCGCAACGGCGGCAGATGTAGTTGGATAACATTGAGACGATAGAGTAAGTCTCCACGAAAAGCGCCGGCAGCGGAGAGCTTTTCGAGATCAGAATTACTTGCCGCAATCACGCGGGCTCCGACTTTGATCGGTTCCGCGCCTCCGACCGGCACCACTTCGCGTTCCTGCAACACGCGCAGCAACTTCACCTGCAACGCAGCACTCGTCTCGCTTATCTCGTCGAGAAAAACAGTGCCCTCGCCGGCCTGTTCAAAGATCCCGCGCTTGTTCGCGATGGCGCCGGTGAACGAACCCTTAACGTGTCCAAACAACTCCGACTCGAGCAACGTTTCAGTAAGCGCGCCGCAATTCACGGCAACAAAGCGCTCGGTTGCTCGTGCTCCATGATTGTGAATGGCACGCGCCACGAGCTCCTTGCCCGTTCCGGACTCACCGGTGATTAGAACTGCGGCGCGCGAATCGGAGACGCGCGCAACCATCTTGTAGATCTCGAGCATCGCCGGCGTGCGTCCGATAAGACCCGAACCGCGCTCTTCGTCATCGAGATCGGACGCGACTTGTTTGCCGGTTCCATTTGCGAGTGCGCGCCGCACGATCGCCACCAACTCATCGATGTTGAACGGCTTGCTTATGTAATCAAACGCGCCTTCTTTGACGGCGCGCACCGCAGTCTCAATCGAACCAAACGCCGTCATCAACACAACCGGAACAGCCGGATACTCACGCCGAACGATCTCGAGCAACGACAGTCCATCGAGTCGTGTCTTCATGCGAATATCACTGAGCAACAGGTCCGGACACTGTCGCGAAACCGCCGCGAGTGCAGCTTCGCCGCTGTTCGCGAACTCAGCGCCAAAACCCTCGCGCGCAAAGACTTCGCACAACAGTTCACAAGTGACCGCATCATCATCAACCGTCAGAATCTGTGGAATCTTACGCGGCATCGAAAGTCACCTCAGCAAACTCCGGCACACCAGTCCTCGCTTCAACCATGGGCAGCACGACGCGAAACTCAGCGCCTTTCTCAACCTCCATGACGCACTCGAGCTGTCCGCCATGTTCGAGAACGATTTCACGTGCAATTGCGAGACCGAGTCCACTGCCGGATTTTTTCGTGGTCCACATCGGCTCGAACAGATGATTCTTCGCATCGTCGCAAATGCCTGTGCCCGAATCGATAAGTCGCACTTCAATCAGTTTTTCGTCGGCGACGTAATTAGTAACAAACTTCATCTCACCACCTTCGGGCATCGCTTCGAGACTGTTGTTCACGAGATTCAGAAACACCTGGTGCAGACTCTCGCCGTCAGCCAGGACCCAGGGCAAACCTTCGTCAAGCTGCTGCGACACGCGAATGTTGTGCGACTCGAAGATCGGCGCGACCAGTAGTAATAACTCCTCGACGATGAGGTTGATATCCGTAGGTTGCGGATGAATGGGCCTGCGATGTGTTCGTTCAAGCAAGCTCTTGACTGTTTGCACGATCGAAGCGAGTTGGGCGTTGATGATCTTCAGGCGCCTTTGTGTGTCACCACAACTTGGATGATTGCGAGCGAGCAATTGCAGGTGACCGTTGATGGCATTCAACGGCGTGCCGATTTCGTGTGCGAGCGAAGCCGTGACCTGGCCGATCGCCGCCAGCCGTTCAGCGTGCGATAGACGTTGTTGCGTGCGAATCAAATTCCCGTTAGCCGCGCGCAACTCAGTCGTCGCGAGGTGAACTTTTCTAACAAGCTTGTTATTCAAAATGCCAATCTCGCTCAACAACTCCTCGCGCTCGCGAGATCTGGACGCGATGTCATCCATCATCTGATTGAAGCCGCCGGCAATTTCGCCTAACTCATCCTTCCTATGGACCGGGACTCGCGCCGAGAGATTGCCTTTGCGCGCCTGGGCCATCGTCTGGACGATGTCCTTCACCGGCCTGCGGAAGAAATAGACAAAGAGCAGGTACAACAAAAGCACTGAAGCGATCACGGCGCCCACAAGCACGAGGTTGTATTCGCGATGAAGACTGCTGACCAACCCGCGATGATAACCCTTGAGCACGAGTGCTTTGATGAAACCACTGTGTTGGCCATTGCTAATCGGAGTGGTAATAAGCCAGTACTGACCGTTGTTGCGATCGACCTGAGTTGACGTGGCGCCAGTTGAAGAGTCCCACGCAGCCAGAAGATCGTTTGTGCCTGTGGCGGTAGTGGCAAGCAGTCGCGGGACAGTTGGCTGGTTCTCGTAAACATCGATCTGGCGGAAGTCGGGCCGCGAGCTGACAACCACCTGCATCTCTTGCTGGAGATCTTCGAGATTTGAAAAGTAGTCGTACTGCGCGATGCGATTGCCGAGCGCGACAGTCTGGCTGACGGCGTTGTCGTAGTGGTCCTTTTCGATGAGCGATCGGATTCTTCCGCTGTGCAGGTACGACGAAGCGATCAGGATCAACGACATCGAACCAGCGACGAGAAGCAGGATCTTTTGTTGAAGGTTTAGCCGCAGACGCATGACAGTTCGAGCTACGGCAATTTCTATGCAGGGCCACAAAGAGGCACAAAAGTCACAAAATCAATTGATTTAACTTTTGTGCCTTTTGCGCCTCTTTGTGGCAATTTAGGATCGAGGTCCAAAAGGGCCACAGTGGTTCTATTCGCCGTTGGTGCTGTAGCGGTCGATCATTCGATAAAGCGTGCGCCGATCGATGCCGAGGACCTCGGCGGCGCGCGTGCGATTGCCGCCCGTGACTTCGAGAATGTAAAGCAGGTAACGCCGTTCGAGTTCATCGAGCGCGGGCAGATCTTCGAAGAGCGCAGACAGCGGCGAGCGTGCGGCGGCGCGAACATTCGCGGATTGAAGTTTCTCGGGCAAGTCTTCCGGAACAATCGCATGCCCGCGCGCGTGCAGCACCGCATACTCGATCGCCGACTCAAGCTCGCGCACATTTCCCGGCCAGTTATATGCGACCAGCGTCCTGATGGTCTCTTCTGACAGACTTAACTGCTTGTGTCCTTCGCGATCGAGCACGAGACTCAGAAAACGCTCCGCGAGCAATGGAATATCCGTGCGCCGTTCTTTTAATGAAGGCACTCGCAGCGTCACAACGCTCAGCCTGTAAAAAAGATCTTCGCGAAACTTTCCTGCTTTCACGTCCTGTTCGAGGTTCCGGTTTGTGGCCGCGAGGATACGCGCATCAACTTGTGTCGCGCGCGAAGATCCTACGCGTCGAATCTCTCCTTCCTGCAACGCGCGCAAAAGTTTTACTTGCAACGCCGGACTCGTCTCGCCCACTTCGTCAAGAAACAGCGTTCCGCCGGCGGCTTCTTCCCACAGACCTTTGCGATCGCCGACGGCGCCAGTGAATGCGCCGCGAACGTGGCCGAAGAGTTCCGCTTCCAAAAGCGTTTCCGTAAGAGCGCCGCAGTTTACAGCTACGAATGATCCGGCGGAACGCGTGCTGTGTTGATGAATCGATCGCGCCACGAGCTCTTTTCCCGCGCCTGACTCGCCGACTATCAGAATCGTTGAACGCGTGGGTGCGACGCGCGCGATCTCTTTGTAGAGCTCAATCATTACGGGCGAACGTCCGACTAATCCGCCCTGTTCGTAAGGCGCGGAGATCTGTTCGGCCCGTCGCTCAGCGCCACCACGATTTTGATCCTGTTCGAGCGCGCGACGTGCGATCGCTACGACTTCCTGAACCTTGAAAGGTTTCGAAATGAAATCCCACGCGCCTTCACGCGCAGCTTCGACCGCGGAGTCGAGCGTGCCGAATCCGGTCACTAAAATCACCGGACATTGCGCGCGCAAATCCTTTAACAGATCCAATCCTGACTGGTTTGCTTCGAGATTCACGTCACTGACAACGAGATCGATCTTCTCTTTCTCCGCGACGCTGAAAGCCTGCGACGGCGTAAGCGCGGTGTCGACGTGCCAACCTTCCGCGCAGAAGATCTCGCTCAGTAAGTCGCACGAATCCTGATCATCATCGACAACAAGTATGCGTTTCATCTCACGCTTAACTCCAACTCAGACTCAACTGCCGGCACGTCGCTTGGTATCGCCGCAAACGTAAGACGGAAGCGCGTGCCTTTTCCCAACTCACTCGCGACCTCAACTCTGCCGCCATGCTCAGCGACGATCTGACTAACGATCACCAATCCCAACCCCGTACCGTGTCCACGATCCTTGGTCGTGTAGAGTGGATCGAAGATATGACTCATCACGTCCGGCGTCATTCCCATTCCCGTGTCAATAAAATCGACGAGGATGCGTTGCGCTTTGCCGGTCTTGCCTTCAAGCGCGGTGTGAATCTGAATCTCACCACCCTCGGGCATCGCATCGAGGCTGTTGTTGAGTAAGTTCAAAAACAGTTGCTGTAAACGATCCGATGAACCCGCCATCAGCGGAAGATTGTCGGCAAATGTCTCGACCAAACGGATGTTTCTTTTGTCAAACGCCGGCAACATCGCATCACAGAGCTTGCGCAACACTGAATTCAGATCGAGCGGCGCGAGCTCAGTTTCGAACCGCGTCTTGTCGAGCATGCGGCGAACGATGCGTTCGATACGTTCGATCTGCGCGCTGATGGTGCGTATGCGCGACTCCGCGTCACGCGGATCACGATCGAGATCGGATTTGAGCAACTGAACGTGCCCGCTGATCAAGTTGAGCGGCGTACCGACTTCGTGTGCGAAGTGCGCGGCTGTTTGACCGGCGGCAGCAAGGCGCCCGAGCTCGTTCATGCGGCGATTTGTGCGCCAGAGTTCGAGGTTCGTTTCCTGAAGCTGTTGATTTCGTTTCTCCAACTCGATTGTTGCATCGCGCACACGTTCGCGAAGTATGCCTTTCTCCGTTTCGAGTTTTGTCGTCAACTGCAATTGCCGAAACAGGAAATACGTGCCGATGAGGATCAATGCGATTGAGATCAACGACATCCAGATGACGCTCTTTAAATAACGGAGCGCCACTGCGCCGATGCTGTCGAAGCGTTGCACAATCTCGACCGCGCCGCTGGGATGGCCGTTATCAAAAATGTTTGCGAAGACGCGATACAACGACTGATTCGAGATTGATGGAATTTTGACTGCGCCAGTACGCAGCGCGTTTTTCGTGTCTTCGGGGATCGGTGTTGCGGGTGCGCTGTCGTTCGCCGCCGCCCTTTCGACAAAGTCGCCGTGAGAAAATTGCCAGATGCGCACGCTGGTGACGTTGGAACGGGAACCTTTGATCAGATTCGCTGCGCGTGTGAGTGCGTCAGGATCAAACGATCGCATGTCGCTGATATGTTGCGCGAGATCGCGCGCCTGAGTCTCGGCGAGTCTCTGATCGTCAGTGCGCTCGATGTTGGCAATCGCCGCGCTCGTGACTGCGAGTGCCGCGATCAACATCGCGACTGTGAGCACGGAGCTCAGCAGCGTGGTTTTGGCGTGGAGCTTAAATGTTCGCATCGTAGTCGTTCTGGCAAAGAGAATGCCAACTTACTGCTGCCGAATCTTTCAGTTTTTTGCCACAGATTTCACGGATAAACACTGATAAGAAATCCGCGTTTATCCGTGAAAATCTGCGGCTCAATCTTCGTGGCGTTCTTGTTATCTCAGCAAACGTGTCACAGTTCCGATGATCCAAATCGGCCTCACTCCCGCGTAATCGACCTTGTTTATCGCTGGCATGCTCGTTGCGGATCGGGAGGCCGCTTGGATGTCTTCGAAAGGAACATTGATCATGAAAACACTGGTTTCGTTTTTACTGGGGGGCGTCATGTTATTCGGTGCGGCGACCCTCGGTTTGCAGTCAGCCTCCGTTAGCGCCAAGGACCGGCACGATAAGAACTGGTACAAGCATCATCATCGCCGGCACCATCGTCGTCATCGCCGGCACGATCACAGGGTGAACAAACTGAGTTACTAATGCTTCTCGACGTATGCAAATTTCCCAAGCGAAACTCGATTCGTGGGTCCGTAGTTACGGCACAAATTCAAACTCGTATGTGCTGCTCGAAGGGCCAAAATCATATTTCACGTCGCCTGGCGTGGATGGATTCATCGCGTATCAAGTTAGCGGCGGGATAGCGTTAATCGCCGGCGATCCGGTATGTGCGCCACAAGAAGCAGACCGTCTCATTAGTGATTTCACGAGGGCAATGATGAGGCCAGTGGGTGCGTATCAGGTTTCGCCGGCGATGCTGGCCGCGTTCCGTGGGGAGGGTTTTGCGGACGTCCAGATCGGGAAAGAAGCGGTTTTCGATCTGGCTCGCTTTACCCTCGCCGGCGGAAAGATGGAGTTAGTTCGCGCGGCGACAAACAAAGCACGACGCGAAGGAGTTGTAGTAACTGAACATGATCCGTTTGGTCCGGACGCCGGCGCAATTAACAACGAGCTAAGAGAAATTTCGGACGCCTGGTTGAGGTGTCGTGGCAATCACGAACTCGGTTTCGTGCTCGGCTCACTTGGGCTCGAGGAGCGATCTGCCAAACGTTATTACATCGCGCGATCTGAAAAAGGAACTGGACGAATCGAGGGTTTTGTCGTTTGTGAACCGATCTTTGGACGCAGCGGCTATTACCTCGATGTGACGCGGCGCCGCCCCGATGCCATACGTGGGACAATGGAGCTTCTGACCGCAGAGATACTGCGTCTCTTGCGGGAAGAGGGTTACCAAATGGCATCGATGGGTTTGGCGCCGCTCGCACTCCTCGACGATCCTGATTTGTTGGACCATCCAGTGCTCGCGCGGCTGATGCGATTTGTCTACGAGCGAGTGAATCTCAACTACGATTTCAAACTACTCTATCGCTACAAAGCCAAGTATCACCCACACACGTGGGAACCACGTTATTTCTGTTTCAATCAACGCCGGATATCGCTCAGCATGCTGTACGCGGTGGTCCAGGTTCGCAACGCGCTCACGCTCGAGATGATCGTCGGGCGCAAAGGTTTTCAGGAAAAGTTTAAGACATGGAAACACGCCGCCTCATTCATCGTTGGTTTCTGCTGGGCCTGGCTATCCTCGTTGTCGTGACTCGTGTTGCGGCTCAGGA
This sequence comes from Pyrinomonadaceae bacterium, assembly GCA_035257785.1. Taxonomy (GTDB): domain Bacteria; phylum Acidobacteriota; class Blastocatellia; order Pyrinomonadales; family Pyrinomonadaceae; genus PSRF01. The sequence continues at coordinate 420 of DATEWS010000641.1, read as the reverse complement.
CGTCCAGGACCACTATGATCCTGACGATACCAAGACGTGGCCTGACGTTGTTACTGAAGATCGCGACGTTGTCGTGAGAGGCCAGCAGTTCAGAGTTCACTTTTACCGGCCGCTAGCCGACAAGCCTGCGACACCGGCGATTTATGCGTGTGGCGACGGTGGCTGGCGTGGACTCGCGCCTCGCACGGCGCAAGAGTTGGCCCACATGGGTTTTGCAGTTGCCGGAATTGATTCAAAGGTTTACTTGCGCGAGTTTTCGTCAGTCAAAACTCCGCTGAGCATAAAGCAACTCGCGCAGGATTACGCTGACGTGGCCGTGGCTTTGCGCACTTACGCGAAGGTTGATGCGGCAAGGCAGGTTTATGTTTACGGCTGGTCGCTCGGCGCCGGTTTTGCGATCGCAGTCGGTTCAGATGAACA
>DATEWS010000640.1:0-13292 GCA_035257785.1 Pyrinomonadaceae bacterium | reverse complement strand
TACCCGAACCAGCGCCTTCGCCTTCACCGGCGCAGCCGCGGCCCGCGATCGGTCCAAACTCAACTCAGCCGCCCGGCCTGCAACCCGAAGTGATGGTCGAAGACGTAATTCGTCCGGGCGGCAACGAGATCGAAACGTCGCGAAACGCCGGCATCACCACCGCGCTCACGTTACCGCGCACGGGCATTTGGATGGGCCAATCGGCGTTGATTAATCTTGCGGGCGAGACACCACAGCAGATGATCGTGCGTTCGCCAGTGGCGATGCACGTAGGTTTCACACCGCTGCGAACTGGCGGGTATCCCGGATCTCTATTAGGCGTGTTTTCGACGCTGCGACAGATGATGCTCGACGCGCAACGCTATCGCGACTCGATGCAGATCTACGAACGTGCGCCGCGTGGCACTCGACGTCCTGACACGGATCGCTCGCTCGCTGCGCTCGTGCCCGTGATCGAAGGCCGCATGCCGGTGGTGATGCTGGCCAACAGCGAACGCGAAATCAGTCGCGCGTTGGATCTTGCGGACGAGTTCAAACTTCGACTCATCATCGCGGGTGGCCGCGAAGCAGATCGCGTCGCCGATCGTTTAGCAAAACAGAAGGTCCCGGTGCTGTTGTCGCTCAATTTGCCGAAACGCACGACGGCTGCGATTCCCGAAGCTGATCCGGAAACGATGCGCGTTCTGCGTGAGCGAGTTGAAGCACAACAGACCGCGGGGAAACTCGCGAAAGCAGGAGTCCGCTTTGCGTTTCAGTCAGGATCGTTGAACAACATGTCAGACCTGATGGCTAACGCAGGCAAGACGGTCGAGAACGGCTTGTCAGCAACTGATGCGTTGCGCGCGTTCACGATCTGGCCCGCGGAAATTCTTGGGGTGCAGAATCAGCTCGGCTCGATCGAGACAGGAAAGATCGCAAACCTGACGATCGTGCGCGGAGATTTGTTCGATAAGAATAGCCACGTGACGCAGGTCTTTATCGATGGTCGACAATTCGAAGTGAAACCCGCGCCGGAGACCAAACAATGAAACCATTCATCGCCAAACTCCTTCTCGTCGCCATCATCGCGACGTTGGCCATCAGCGTCGCGCGTGCGCAGAAAACAGCGCCCGAGACGCTGATCCGCAACGCCACAGTCCTGACCATCACGCGCGGCACGCTCGAAAACACTGACGTGCTCCTGCGCAACGGCAAGATCGCCGCCGTCGGAAAAAATCTCAATGCATCACCAAACGCGCGCATCATCGACGGCACCGGCAAGTATGTCATGCCGGGCATCATCGACTGCCATTCACACTCGATGCTCGACACGATCAACGAAGGCACACTCTCAGTGACTTCAATGGTGCGAACGGCGGACGTGTTGAATACGACTGACGTCGATCTTTATCGCGAGCTTGCGGGCGGTGTCACGACTCTGAATCTTCTGCATGGATCGGCGAATCCCATCGGCGGTTTGAACACTGTCGTGAAGATCAAGTACGGCCGGCCGGCGAGTGAGTTTCTGTTTCCGGGAGCGATGCCGGGAATCAAGTTTGCGCTCGGCGAAAACGTGAAGCGCTCCAGCACGCCGAACCAGCCCGGTGTCCAGCGTCGTTATCCAAACACGCGCATGGGCGTTGAAGAAACGATTCGCGATGCATTCACGCGCGCGCGCGACTACAAGCGGGCGTGGGACGAATATCGTGCGGCGTCGAAGAACGATAAGAACCTGATACCGCCGCGCCGTGATCTGCAACTCGAACCACTCGTCGAGATTCTCGAAGGCAAACGTTACGTACACGCGCATTGCTACGTCACCAGCGAGATCCTGATGCTGATCAATCTGGCGGACGAGTTTGGTTTCAAGATCAAGACATTCCAACACGCGCTCGAAGGTTACAAGGTCGCGAAAGAGATCGCGGCTCATGGCGCGGGCGCTTCGATCTTTGCCGACTCATGGGCCTACAAGATTGAAGCCTACGACGCGATTCCCTACAACGCGGCGATCATGACGCGTGCCGGAGTGGTTGTATCAATGAACTCCGATTCCGATGAGCGAGCGCGCCGCCTGAACATCGAAGCGGCAAAAGCGATGCACTGGGGTGACCTGACTGAAGAGCAGGCACTCAAACTCATCACGCTCAATCCTGCGATCCAACTCGGTATTCAGGAGCGTGTTGGTTCGATTGAGGTCGGTAAGGATGCGGACATCGCGATTTGGAATGGACATCCGTTCAGCGTCTATTCGCGCGTTGATACAACGTTCATCGACGGTGACGTTTATTTCGATCGCGCTCAGGATCTTGCGCGACGTCCGGAACTCGCAAAGGAGCGCGCTGCGCTCGAGCAAGCCGAACCGAATCGTCCACGCGCAAAGGGAGAGTCGCCGCAAACACCGCGACGCCGCCCGAGTGGACATGAAGATGATGACATCGAGAAGCCGTAATTTATTGCTATTCTTAGCTAGAACAAGTCAGGAAGAGGGGCTTGCCCCCGCTCACTGAATTCCCTTATCAGCGGGGGCAAGCCCCTCTTCCTGACTTGTTCTAGCAATGGAGATAATATGAGAACCATTGTCCTAATACTTGCCTGTACCGCGTCAGCATTCGCCCAACAGATCGGCAATCCCACCGCGCAACAGGGAGTGATGCCGCCGCGTGGGACGTTCGCGATTCGCAACGCGCGTATCGTTACCGTTAGTGGTGCAGACATCGAAAACGGCACGGTGGTAATTCGCGACGGAAAGATTGAAGCCGTCGGCGCGAATGTTTCCGTTCCGCCCGGCGCACAAACGATCGACGGCAAAGGCTTGTCTGTTTATCCCGGCATGATCGATGCAGGAACAAACATGGGACTCGTCGAGGTACCGCAAGGCGCAAACGGTACTGTCGACACTTCCGAGGTCGGCGATCTAAACCCAAACGCAAAAGCGATCATCGCAGTCAATCCCCACAGCGCTCACATCGCCGTCACGCGCGTCGAAGGTATAACCAACACACTTACCGCCCCGACCGGCGGCTTGATCTCAGGCCAGGCGGCACTGATCAACTTGCTCGGCACGTCGCCAAAAGAGATGGCCGTCGTTCCACAACTCGCACTCGTGATCAACTACCCGCGAGTTGCCGGTGGCGGCGGCGGCTTTGGTGGTTTCCAGCAACAACCCGCAAATCTGGCGGATACGTTGGCGGCCAACGAGCGTCAGCTCGAACAGGTTCGAAAGATGCTGCGCGACGCCGAAGCTTACGGCCGCGCGCAGGATGCCTACGCGAAAGACAAGTCGTTGCCGCGTCCGGATCGCAACGTCGTGCTTGAACCGCTTGTGCCGTACGTTCGTGGCGAACAGCCCGTAATCTTTCGCGCCGATCGAGAAGCTGAGATTCGTGGCGCCGTTAAGTTTGCGGAAGAAATGAAGTTGAAGCCGATCATTCTCGGCGGCAACGATGCCTGGAAGGTCGCGAGTCTCCTGAAAGAGAAGGACGTTCCTATAATCGTCACCGGCATTCTTTCCCTCCCCGTTCGAGAAGACGATGCTTACGACGCCCTTTATGAAAATGCTTCGAAACTTCAGCAAGCCGGCGTGCGTTTCTGCATATCCACTGGTGATGCCGGAGCGGAGGTGCGGAACCTGGCGCAGTACGCCGGAATGGCGGCGGCTTTTGGACTCTCGAAGGCCGACGCGCTGAAGTCAGTCACGCTCTATCCAGCGCAAATAATGAATGTGGCCGACCGTCTGGGCTCGATCGAGGTCGGAAAGATGGCCAATTTGGTGGTGACGGACGGCGATCTTCTCGAAATTCGATCCCACATACGATATTTGTTCATAGATGGGCGGCCGGTGGTGTTAACCAGTAGACACACAGAATTGAATGACGCATTCAAAAATCGGAATTAAATCCATCCACAGATTACGCAGATTTTTCTGTGTAATCTGCGTAATCTGTGGACAGTTTTTAGGAGGTCCCTTTTGACCAAGAGCCTTTTAATTCTCGCCGCCATCCTTACCCTCTCCATCACCACATATTCCCAGACAAAACTTTTGAGATTTCCCGACATTCGGGGCGACCGCGTTGTGTTCACATACGGCGGCGACCTATGGACCGCGCCCTCCAGCGGCGGCACTGCGCTCCACTTAACCTCGCATCCGGGCGTGGAATTGTTCGGGAAGTTTTCTCCGGACGGACAGTGGATCGCGTTCACTGGCCAGTACGACGGTGACGAACAAGTCTATGTCGTGCCGACTTCAGGCGGTGAGCCCCGACAGCTCACCTTCTATCCCGCGAAGGGACCCCTCCCGCCGCGCTGGGGTTGGGATAACCAGGTATTTGGTTGGACCAAGGATAGCAAGCGGATCATCTTCCGATCGCTGCGCGATTCATGGACGCTGCCGATTGCGCGTTTGTATTCGGTTTCGATCGATGGTGGGCCAGCTACGCCGTTCCCGATGCCGACTGCGGGTTCCGGTGACTTGTCGCCCAACAACGACGAGATCGTTTACTCACCGCAGTCGCGCGATTTCAGAACCGAGAAGCGATATGGCGGCGGCGAGGCGAATCAACTCTACATCTTTAATCTCAGCAATAATAACGCCAAGCGCATCACCGAAGGACCACGCGCGACGCGTGATGCGATGTGGATTGGCGATACGATCTATTTCAACTCCGATCGCGACGGACATTTCAACCTTTATGCGTACAGCGTCTCGAGCGGAAGGACCACTCAGATCACGACCAATAAAACGTGGGATCTGCGTTGGCCCAGCTCAGACAACGAAAACCAGATCATTTATGAGTTGAGCGGCGAGCTCCAGGTGCTCGACACGAGAACGAAGAAGAGCACGCCGATCTCGATCACTGTTCCTGATGAAGGTAACGCGCGTCGTCCGAGCCGTGTGTCGGCGGCGAATTTGATCGAGTCGGTTGGCTTGAGTCCGAAGGGTGAACGTGCGTTGTTTGCTGCGCGTGGCGATATCTTCAGTGCGCCGATTGAAAAAGGTCCGACGCGAAACCTGACCGATTCGTCGGGCGCGCATGACAAGTGGCCGAGTTGGTCGCCTGATGGATCTCAGATCGCATTTATCTCTGACAAGAGCGGCGAAGAAGAACTGTATCTCGTGCCGCAGGATGGTTCGAAGCCTGCCGAGCAGATCACGAAGGGTGGTTCCGCTATGCGCTACGCGCCTGACTGGGCGCCTGACGGAAAGCGAATCGCGTTCAGTGATAAAGACGGCAAACTGTACGTGCTCACTTTGGCCGATCGGAAAATCGTGGAAGTCGCGGATTCGACCCGTGGACAGATTCGTGATTACACTTGGTCTCCCCGTGGAAACTTCCTCGCGTTCTCGATGGTGAATCAGGATCAGTTTCTTTCAGTATTTGTTTGGAGTGCGGCTGACGGACAACTCCGGCGCGTGACCGAGGAGGCATTCAACTCGTATGGTCCAACCTGGGATCCGCAGGGCAACTATCTCTACTTCCTGAGTGACCGCGAATTTGCGCCGCAGATTTCAAACATCGAATTCAACTTCGCCACCAATCGTCCAACGTACATCTACGCGATGACGTTGCGCAAAGACGTCAAGCACCCGTTTCCGCCGGAAAGTGATGAGGTGACGATCGCGAAAACTGATGAGGCTCCAAGACCGGCAGCATCACCGACCGCAGAGAAACCTGCGGATACTCCTGCGGCTGCGCCTGCCGAAGCGAAACCTGAAGCAGCGCCGAAACCACCTGCCACGATGAATATCGATTTCGACGGTATTGTGAATCGTGTCGCGCGAGTTCCGGTTGGAGCGGATAATTATTTCGGACTCTCAGCGAAGACTGGTCACCTGCTTTACGTAGTCGGTGGTGCGGCTTACTACGGTCGGGCCGGCGATCGCACGGCGTCGTTGCGAATCTACGCGATGAAAGATCGCAAGGAGACGACACTCGCCGACGACATTCGCGGCTATGTGCTTTCTGACGACGGCTCCAAAGTCCTCGTGGCCCAGGGTCAGGGATACAACCTTTACGACGCCACGCCGCAGGGAGAAAAATCGCGCAAGGCGGTTGCGACTTCCGGTCTGTACGTCGATCGCGTGCCGATGGAAGAGTGGACTCAGATCTTCAACGAAGTCTGGCGACGTTATCGCGACTGGTTCTACGTGTCCAACATGCACGGCTTCGACTGGGTCGCGCTGCGTGAACAGTACAAACCGCTGCTCAAGTATGTGGCCCATCGTTCGGATCTGAGCTACGTGATCAGCGAAATGATCGCGGAGCTCACCGTGCAGCATGCGTACATCGATGGCGGTGATTTTCAGATTCCGCCGCGGCCGCGTTATGGATTGCCGGGCGCGCGTTTTGAGTTCGACCAGCAGGCCGGCCGTTATCGCATCTCGAAGATCTTCGACGGTGAAAACTCTGAAGACATCTATCGCTCGCCGTTGACGGAGGTCGGCGTGAATGCGAGTGTCGGCGACTACGTGCTCGCGATCGATGGCGAAGAGTTGAAGGGAACCGACGATATTTATCACTTGTTGCGAAACAAGGCTGACAATCCGGTTCAGCTCACGCTCAACAAGACTCCTACGTTCCAGGGAGCGCGGACCGTTTCGTATCGTCCGATCACTGACGAACAAAACCTGATCTATCTCGACTGGGTGGACCACAATCGTGAACGAGTGTCGAAAGCGACGAACGGGCGTGTTGGTTATCTTCATGTTCCCGACATGGGCGCAAATGGAATTCGCGAGTTTATCAAGTGGTATTACCCGCAACTTCGCAAGGAAGCGCTGATCATCGATGTGCGTGCAAACGGCGGCGGCAACGTCTCGCGCATGCTCATCGAACGCCTCCGCCGAAAAGTGCTCGCGCTCAACTACTCACGCACCAACGACGATGCGAGCACTTATCCTGATGGCGTGTTCATTGGTCCGATGGTGACGTTGCTCGATGAGAATTCAGCGTCTGACGGCGACATCTTTCCGGCGATGTTTCGCGAAGCCGGACTTGGACCATTGATTGGCAAACGTTCGTGGGGCGGTGTTGTGGGAATCACGAATCGTGGTCAACTGATCGATGGTGGTACGGTGAACGTGCCCGAGTCGGGCTTCGCGAGTAAGACGGGCGAGTGGATCATCGAGGGCTATGGTGTGGATCCGGATATTGAAGTCGACAACGATCCGCAGTCGGTGATCGCTGGCAAAGATCCGCAACTCGAGCGCGCGATTGTTGAAGTAATGGCCAAGCTAAAAACACCGGTGAAGTTACCGCCAAAACCCGCGCCGCCAGTGAAGACAATCAACAGGCGCGAGACTTCAAAAGCAACTGAGCAAGGAAATAACTGAGCATATCTTTATCCACAGATTACACAGATTCTTCTCTGTGTAATCTGTGGATGACTATTCACTAACGCGCAACTTCTCCAGCGGCAGCATCGCGGGTAAGCCTTTGTGTTGCCAGCAGCGCACTGGTCCATGAACACGTCGGGAGCAGGGCGTGCCTTTCTTTGTTCTCGCGCCGCAGATATAAACGTCGTCAACTGTGACGTTCGCAGGTGCGCTCGATGAGCTTTGCGTCGCCGGTGTGTTGACGAGTCGCTCGATCACCAGTGGTGACGGTTTCTGTCTGGTTCCGCGTCCGAGCAAAACTCCGATGACGAGGAAAGCGATCGCCGCTAAAGCTCTGCGTACTAGTTGCGACCGAGTGAATCTTGCTGAACACTTGTCGCAGAATCGTGTGCTGGTCCAAAAACGCCAGCGCAGCCGGACGATCTTCTCCCCGCATTCGGAGCAAAAATTTGGACGATAATTCGTGAGGAGCGACAATTTATGAGGTTCCTTTCCGGTCTGCCGCCCGCATTATAGGCGAAAGCAACCGATCCCCGCTCGTTTGCGTCCGAAATCAGCACGTTTGAAAAACTCAGAACGGGCGGGCATACTTTGCAGACCGATTTTCCCATGAGTTACCTAAAACAGCTCCTTTTTATTGCCGTTTTAACGATATTGGCAGTTGCCCCCATCGCGGCCCAGGACGTCGATGATGTCGTCCGCACGCAAACTTCGCTGGTGCAGTTAAATGTCGGTGTGGTTGATAAGCAGGGCCGGCCGATTACGTCGTTGACGCAAAAAGATTTCGTGGTTTACGAAGATGGAGTGAAGCAGGCGATTCAACACTTCGAACCCGTCGACGCGCCTTTCAGTCTCGTATTGATGCTCGACATGTCGGGCTCGACGCTCAATTTTCGTCAGCAGTTGAAACTCGCGAGCCAGCGTTTTCTCGACGCGCTTGCGCCCGAGGATCGCGTGGCGGTTGTTCAGTTTAATAAAGACGTTAAGTTGTTGAGTGGTTTCAGTCTGAATCGTGAGAAAACCTATTACGCGATCGATCTTGCTTCAGGCGCTGGTGAAACTAATTTTTACCAGGCACTAAAATACGCGCTCAAAGAATTGGACAAAGAAGGCAAGCGACGCAAAGCGATCGTGGTGCTAACTGATGGTCTTGACACGCAACTGCGCAACGCTGATCGCAGCACGCTTGCGAAGGCACAAACGAATGAAGAAGCACTGGCGACGATCGATCCACACTCGAGTGCTGACTTAAATAGCGTGTTAGCGTCAGCAGATCGACAAGGCGTCACGATTTATCCATTAGCTTTGCCTTCGGGCGATCCGAAACGTTTGCCGATTCAGACGCCGAACATCGTCGGGATTTATGCAGCGGCGCGCGCGCGTTTGCAGTCGCTTGCAGATCGCACTGGCGGCCGTTTGAACGAGATCAATCAGTTGCAATACATGGCCCAACTCTATCGCGAGGTCGCAGCAAATTTGCGGACGCTCTACACCGTCGCGTATCAGCCGCAGGGCGAGCGCCCGCGAGGCAAGTGGCATGAAATCAAGGTCGAGGTCAGCTATTCCGATCTCACGGCGCGCACCAAACCCGGCTATTTCGCGCGTTGATTACGGCCATTTTACATATCGCCGCTCAGGCTTTAGTATTAAACGCTTCGCACCCGTAGCTCAGTTGGATAGAGTACCTGACTACGAATCAGGGGGTCGCATGTTCGAATCATGCCGGGTGCACCATACTTTCCTACTCACTTAAATCAATTCTTCGTCGGCGTCAGGCGCTGCAAATAATCGTTGCTTTCTCCTAGCGACAGTGCTTAATATCGATCGTGGCAGTACTAACAAGGCGTTCCTGAGTTCGAAAGCCTTTTTTCAAATCTGAACGGATCCTCATCCGAAGCCGGCCCCTTAATCTACGCAAACTCTCGTTGCAGCCCGGAGATTCTCATGAAAAAGCTGACTCTGTCCCTCCTTATCTTGACCTCTATTCTTTTCGCGATCTCAGTGCACGCTCAAGTCGGAGCCGAGCAGGCGCGTAACTATCAGATTAACGAAACCCACACCGGCTCAATTAATTCACCGGGGCTGACTCCGCCACTCAGGCCAAAGTGGAGCCAAAACTTCGGACAAAAGATGTCCTATCCGCTTATTGCCGACGGCAAAGTCTTCGTAACCGTGCGAAACGCGTCGGCGTATGGGACCGAACTGTACGCCCTGGATGCCGCGGACGGCTCGACGTTGTGGTCGTACTCGCTCACAGGTACCTACTATTGGTCGGCTCTCTGTTACGAGAACGGCCGCGTCTTCGCGCTTAACTATGACGGCTTGTTGCGCGCCTTTGACGGAACCACTGGAAGTCTCGTTTGGAGCCGACAGCTTCCGGGACAATATTCTTTCTCATCCGCGCCCACCGTATTTCAGGGCGTCGTCTACGCCGGCGGCGCGGGCAGTGGCGGCACGGCGTACGCGGTCAGTGCTGAAAATGGCAATGTGCTTTGGACCACGCCGGTCAGTAACGGCAGCAATAGCTCACCGGCGGTGACTGCCGATGGGGTTTATCTTTCTTACGTTTGTTGGAATGTTTACAAGCTCAATCCCGCAAACGGTTCAAACATCTGGCACACTACGCCTGACTGCTCCGGAGGCGGCGGCAAGACGCCGGTCTTATACAACAATCGCCTGTATGTTCGAGATGTCAGTTCAAATACCGATTGGATCTTAAACAGTCAAACGGGCGGAACACTTGACACCTTCTCCTCAAAAAGCGCTCCGGCTTTCTCAGGCAACATGGGTTTCTTTCTAAACGGACCCAAGTGGTTCGGATCGTATGGCACCCTTGAAGGCAGGACCGTCGATACCAATTCAGTTCTGTGGACTTTTGCTGGAGATGGACACCTGCAGTCTTCGATGCTCGTGGTCAATGACTATGTCTATGTCGGATCGAGTTTAGGCAAGCTGTACGCACTTGACGCTGCTACGGGTACTCAAGTCTGGTCAACAACAGCAGGAACCACCATCCCCTACGTTGACGAACACAATGTGTCACAACCAATCACCGGCTTCGCCGCAGCGGAGGGAATCCTGGTGGTTCCTACCGAAACAACTCTGGTGGCCTACGAAGCGGATCCCACTCCGACTATTACCTGGGACACCCCTTCGCCTGCGCCCAACAGTTTTGGTTGGAACAATACACCTGTAGAACTTTCTTTCACCGCGGAAGCACATCCTGCGGGCGTTACTTTTTCTATGCCGGGAAGCCCGATTCAGTTCAACGCCGAAGGCAACAATCAAACTCAGCAAGTGACGGTTTCAGATCAACGCGGCAACACCGCCACGCTGACTTCACCCGTCGTAAGGATTGATATGACCGCTCCCGTTACCACCGGTGCATTTGCCGGAACCGGCGTACCCGGCGGAGTCATTCAGTGGTATAAGGACTCTGCACAAGTAACGCTAACGCGGACAGACAATCTCTCCGGAGTCCGAACTACTTCGTACACTATCGATGACGGCCCAACGCAAAACTATCTTTCGCCATTCACGATTCAAACCGACGGCACTCACACGATTAACTACTGGAGTTCCGACAAAGCCGGAAATAACGAAACACCGCAGTCGTGGGTACTTAATGTCGACGTTAACGCACCCGTCACTCAAATCTCAGCCGGCAACGGATTCTATGCTGCTCCGGCACAGGTGACCTTGACCGCTACAGATTCCGGTACCGGCGTCGCTAATACTTTCTACCAGGTCGATAGTGGACCAACCCAAAATTACTCGGGTCCGTTTACGGTCTCAGGTGACGGCAATCACCAGATCGTGTACTGGAGCGTCGATTTGGCAGGCCACACTGAAGCTCAACACTTCTTCACACTGAAGGTCGATGGCGTGGCGCCGAGCACTGCTATCTCGTCCACTGGTACGAATGGTTGGAATCTATGGCGAACCAGCGCGGTCCAGGTCACGCTCTGGCCGTCAGACTCGCGTTCCGGTGTTGCCGCAACCTATTACACGGTTGATGGTGGTCCAACTCAAACTTACTCAGGACCTTTCATGGTCGACGGAAGCGCAGTGCACCAGGTCAATTATTGGAGCGTCGACAACGTAGGCAACACTGAAGTTCAAAAGTCTGAGGACGTCAAAATCGATAAGGAAGGACCGACAACTGAAAGTTCCTTATCCGGTACTCAAGGCAACAACGACTACTTCAAGGGATCTGTGCAGGTTACGCTAACTGCGTCCGACAGTGTCTCGGGGCTGGCAACCTCCGGCATTTCCTACAAGATCGATAACGGCACGCTGAAGAGCTACTCGTTCCCATTTACTGTCTCGGGAAACGGCGCGCACACGGTGAGTGTCTGGAGCCAGGACATGGCAGGTAATACTACCCCGACAACGATTACCATCAATATCGATTCAACTGCGCCGGTAACCCAGGCAACACTTGCGGGGACGCAGGGCAGCAATGGCTGGTATACGCAGGAGGCGCAAGTCACGCTCTCCGCGACTGACACTCCGTCAGGAGTTGAGACGACTTATTACAAGCTCGACGATGGCGCCCAACAGACCTATTCCACGCCGGTCAGTATCTCCGATAGCGCATATCACACGATCATCTACTGGAGTGTGGATCGCGCCGGCAATACAGAGTCGCAGCGTTCGATGCTCATCAAGGTTGATTCGGTAGCGCCTTCAAGCCAGGCTTCGGCTTCAAGTACGTGGCGATACGATGTTTGGTATCAGAGTCCGGCTCAGATTTACATCAACGCGACGGACAGCGCTTCGAACATTGCCACCACCTATTACACGATTGACGGCGGACCCACTCAGACCTACACCGCGGTATTCAACCTTTCGACCGGCGGTGTTCACGTTGTCAATTACTGGAGCGTGGACCAGGCCGGCAATACTGAAGCGCAAAAGTCATTGACTGTTCGAGTCGACAGCGACGCACCCACAACGCAAATCAGTACCGCTGGAACCGGCGCCAATGGTTGGTATCGAGGCCCGGTGCAGGTGGGCTTGACGGCGACGGATCCCGAGGTTGGTGTGAATGTCACCTTGTATCGAGTCGATAATGGGCCAACCATGGTCTATGGCGGCGCGCCTTTTACCGTCAGCGGAGAAGGTCAACATACGGTGCTCTACTGGAGTAACGACAAACTCAACCACACCGAAGCGCAGAATAGCGCCACGATCAGAATAGATTCCACACCTCCGACAGTGCAGAACTCAGTTAGTGGTCCTGTTGGCGGGAATGGTTATTACAAAGGACCGGTGCAGTTTACGATGACAGGCACAGACAACCTGTCAGGACCCGCAAACATTTACTATCGAGTCAATGGCGGCGCGACGTTTGTCTACAGCTCACCTTTTACCGTTGGCGTCGATGGCAATCACTCGGTTGATTACTGGGGCGTTGACGCAGTAGGAAACGTCTCTGGAGTAAGTACTACGGTAGTCAAGATCGACATGAGCGCTCCGTTGACACAGGCCGCGGGTTCAGGAACAGCAGGAGCCAATGGCTGGTATCGCAGCGCGGTCCAGGTTTCGCTCGCGGCAGCAGACAATTTGTCGGGAGTGCAAACGACGTATTACAGAGTAGACGGCGGCACGATAAAGACTTACACAGCAGCGTTCAGTGTTTCCGGTAATGGTTCGCACGCAGTCAACTTCTGGAGTGTGGACAAAGCCACGAATACGGAAACCATGGGTTCGCTCGTCGTCAATATCGATTCGAACCTACCCGGAGTGACTTGTAATGCGTCGCCATCTACGGCAGCAAAGAGTTCGAACCCGGTGACAATTACCGTAACCGGCCACGCTACCGATACGGTCAGTGGCGTTCCCATTACCGGCGGAGCAACATTCAGCGTCGTTGATGAGTATGGAGTGACCCAGCCGAGTGGTCCGATTACCCTGCAGTCAAATGGGAATTATTCGTTTACGCTGACTCTGCCGGCGACGAAGAACGTTGGAGACA
>DATEWS010000639.1:0-3590 GCA_035257785.1 Pyrinomonadaceae bacterium | reverse complement strand
GGCGACGATGATGGCGCCGCCGAGCAAAGCCCAGATCGAGGGGCGCTCACCGAGGACGAGGAACACCCAAACGGGATTCAACAACGGTTCGGCGTAACAGACAATTCCCGCATCCAGCGATCTCACGCCGTGCGACATTCCGGACGTGAAGAGCATGTAAGAGATGCCGAGTTGGACCACGCCGAGATACGCCACGCCGGCGAGATCGTACCTGGTGATGCTGTCGATAGCGGCCACGCCCCACGGCGCAGTGATGAGCACGGCGAGGGCGTTGCCATAAATTACCGACGAAGCGCGGTTGACTTCACGCGAGCGCGGATGGCGCAACAGTAGAAAATAGATCGCAAAGCAAAGACCCGACGCGAGCGCCATCAGATTCCCTGCGACGTCCTGTGGTCGCAGTTGGCCCACAAAAAACAACGCCATTCCACCAAGACAAATCAGCACCGTGATCAGATCGCGTGACCGAAACTTCTCCTTGTAGACTACGGGCTCAAGAACGAGGAGATACACAGGTGCGGTGTACTGCAAGAAGATGGCGTTCGCAGCCGTAGTCTCTTTGGTTGCGAGGACAAACAGAATCAGCAGCACCGCATAAAGCACCGACGCAATTGCGGTGACTGAATTCAGGCGGAAACCCTCATGCCTGGTGAAAAACGCGACGGTGAGAACCGCGAAGAACGAACGCCAACAGGAAAGTGAGAGCCCGGAAAGCCCCACCCACTTGATAAACAGACCGCCCGTGCTCCAAAGAATGGCCGCAGCCAAAACGTAAAGAAGGGGCATAGTTAATCTGCGATCTGTGAATCCTTCAATCGACGCAGATACTTCCCAAACACTCCATTCCATGGCGGAATCACGATCGAAACTGCGCCCTGCGCCTGCGCCTGGCAGGCGAGACGGACCAACGGCTTCGATTCTGAAGTGTCAACATACCCAAACTCCTTGATCTTCTTTCCTTCACGAGCGGCAACGTCTGAAAGTTTCTCGGCGCCACCGAGAACGCCAACCCAGCACGTTCCGCACGACGCCGAGCGACATTCAACCGGAATCGGTCCTTCGATTCGTCTCGGATCGATCTCACGCCAGTTGCGCGAACGATCGCCGGCCGCGCCCCACGCGAGATCCTGAAGATGATTCAAACGATACTTCGCGCGCTCGTCGTTTTCGTCATATGTGACTGTCCACTTCTTATCGACAGTCCTGAGAAATGCAAAGAAGCCCTGACTGTCATCGACAGCGCGCTCACGCAATACATCCGCCGGAGACTTGCGCGCGTGTTTCTTATCGATAAGCATCTTGCCTGGCGCGGCTTCAAACGCAGCGAAACCCGCTTGCCTGATCGTCATGAACGCAACCGCGGTGATGCCGATGACGAGCGACTCGTCCGCCTTCGCCTGCTTCGCCGCATCCTTAGCGACACCGAGGATCTCTTCCGAGAGCGATCCGCCGCCGGAAAACCCACGCCCATACTTCTGCACGGCGGTCTTCACTTCCGGCCAAAAACGATGACCGTAAAGGAATGTGTGCGACGAGTCGATCTGATCTTTCAGCCAGTAAGTGCCTTGCATTAACAACTGCTGTGTGAGCTTCTGAGGATCTTCAGCCTGCTCGAGCGCCTGGAAAAGTGAGAGCGGGTAAAACGAGAACCAGATCTGTGTCGCGTTCCGATCCACCTCATGAATCGAACGCAGCAATGTGGTCAGGGTCGCCGACCACGCTTCTTCGTCGTGCTGTTTAAGATAACTTTCGAATTGTGTACTCATATGGCATTGACAACGTTAACCTACGGGAGTAAAAGTCAGAATACCGAGCCCGAAGCGATCTCCCCAAATTATCCTACAACTCGAGGAGGCTTTAAGATGGACGCCGACAGACCAGACGTTGCGAAACCAGGACGTACGTTCGACAGTGCTTACAGTTTTTCCTTCAGCATCGTTATCGGTCTCGTGCTATTCATTGCCGGCCTCGTCATCAGCCTGACGCTTGGCCAGGGCGCGACTGTCGGTCTTATCTTCGGCATCCCGCTGCTCATCGCCGGCCTCGTGTTGCCGGTCTTCATGATGCGCGATTTGTTCCACCACAACGAAGTCAACGGCGCTTGCCCGTTCTGTGATGCGCCAATTAAAACGTCAGACGCCACCATTCGTTTGAACTGCCCGTCATGTAAGCGCTTGATCGAAGTGCGGGAAACTACGCTGCAACCCGGCGAGTGAGACTTCAATAGCCAACTGAGAGCCAATTGCGCGTCCAGTAGTCGCTGAACGTCAGCGCGAACAATATCGCCATCCAGAACAGAGCAGAAGCGACGATTACCCACACCAGTCGTGAGCTGTAACGCACGTGCATGAAATACAGCACGACAAACGTGGCCTTGGCGACGGCGATGGTCAAAGCCACAATCGTATTTAGCGGCCCCGGAAAGTCCTGAAAGGCTGCTATAACGGTCAACGCCGTACCCACGAGGAGCACGAGGAAAATCGTCACGTAGATTCTGACTGGAACTATGTGTTCGCTCATCGCAGTTATCCGTGCTCCAGGTGACGACCAAGCAAATAGAGCAGCGGGAATAAAAATATCCAAACAATGTCGACGAAGTGCCAGTAAAGCCCGATCACTTCGACCGGACTGTGATACTCAGGATCAAAACGTCCTTTCAGTGAAAAGATCAGCAGGAACGTCAACAAACCAGCACCGATGATCATATGCAGCGCGTGCATTCCGGTCATGGCGAAGTAGATCCAGTAAAACAACTCCACCTGGCGCACGGTGGCGTTGCCAAGGAGATGCAGTTTGTGAGGATCATGATCTCCTTCCTGCGCCACTTCCGGTTTATATGAACGCCCCGGAATCAAGTAACCGGGGATCAGGCGGTCCTCATATTTGTCGTGATACTCCTTCGCCTTCACGCCAAGGAACGTCAGACCAAGTAACAGCGTGATCACGAGACAAATCACCTGCGGTCGTTGCTTGCCCACCTGCGTGAAGTAGACGGCCATCGCCATCGTGAAACTGCTGAAAATCAGCACGCCCGTGTTCAGCGCGCCGAGCGTGATGTCGAGGTGATTGCTGGCTGACGCAAACGCCGCCGGGTATGTTGACCGGTAAAGCGTGTAGGCCAGAAACATCCCGCCGAAGAACATGATCTCAGTCACGAGAAACACCCACATGCCGAGCGTGCCCGCTTCGCGCTGCTGCTCCATGTTCTCGAAGTGATGCTGGAGCGCGCGGTGGCCGTGGATCTCTTCTGTAGTTGCGTCCATCAAACTTCCCTTAAATGCGTTCGAGTTCCGGGCGGAATTTACCAATGACTTCAGTCTCTTCCGCAGGTGCGAATTCGTAAGCTTCCCAGGTCACGATCGGAGTTTCTTCGAAATTTTCAGTTGGTGGCGGTGACGACGTGCGCCATTCGAGTCCCGGCAAGTGCCACGGATTAGCTTCAGCGTGCCGGCCGTAACGCATGGACCACACGAAGTAAATCGCAGGTATCAACATGCCGAAACCGAGAATCGATGCGCCCGCGGTCGAGAGCACGTTGAATACCTGAAACTCAGGCGGGTATGCGTGATAGCGACGAGGCATTCCGAGAT
>DATEWS010000638.1:0-8253 GCA_035257785.1 Pyrinomonadaceae bacterium | reverse complement strand
GGGGGCAAGCCACCCTTCCTGACTTGTTCTGTTTTTAGTCTTTAATTTTTCTTGCTTTTTGTTTCAAAGTCGACTACGAAGAAGCAATGACGATTGACAACTTCTCACGCCGCCAGTTTCTGAAAGCTGGCGGCATTAGTGCGCTTGGAGTAATCGCTTCTCGTGCAAACGCGTGGTCCAACCAGAATCACAGCTTCACGTTATTCGTGGGCACTTATACTTCGGGAAAGAGCGAAGGCATTTATGGATATTACGTATTTCCCGCCCTCGGCGCCCTTCAACGTTTCGACTCGTTCAAATCGGTGAATCCCTCTTTTCTCACGATCGATCAAAGCAAGAAGTATCTGTATGCAGTGAACGAAGTGAGCGATTACGAAGGCAAGTCGAGCGGCGCTGTCAGCGCCTTTGCCCTCGACTATAGTTCGAAATACAGCCTGAGGTTGCTAAACCAACAGCCTACGCTTGGCGCGGATCCCTGCTATGTGACCGTCGATAACAAGAGAAAGAATTTACTGGTCGCGAATTACACCGGCGGCAGCGTCACTGTTTTGCCGATTCATCCTGATGGCTCGTTGGGGGCGGCAACAGACGTCAAACAACATGAAGGCTCAGGTCCCAAAGAACAACAGAAAGGACCACACGCACATTGCATCATCCTCGATCGCGCCGAACGATATGCCCTCGTCACTGACCTTGGCACGGATAAGATAATGATCTACGAGTATGACGCTTCGCGTGGAAAGTTGACGCCGAACAAACAACCCTTCGTTCAGCTTCAGGCTGGGGCCGGCCCTCGTCATCTGACTTTTCATCCGAACGGTAACTATCTCTACGCAATCAATGAACTCGACTCAACGTTGGCCTGCTTTGAGTACAACGACGACA
Source organism: Pyrinomonadaceae bacterium (assembly GCA_035257785.1). Lineage (GTDB taxonomy): Bacteria > Acidobacteriota > Blastocatellia > Pyrinomonadales > Pyrinomonadaceae > PSRF01. The sequence goes on along the minus strand of DATEWS010000638.1, from coordinate 7,368 downwards.
AGGGAACGCTTAAACATATTGAGACAGTCTCAACTTTGCCGAGCGGCTTCAAAGGGGTGAGCTACTGCGCGGACGTACACATTCATGAGTCAGGAAAATTTCTCTACGGTTCAAACCGCGGACACAATAGCATCGTCGTGTTCCGGATAGACCGAGGAAACGGCAGGCTCAAGCTCGTCGAGCATGTTTGGACACAGGGAGATTGGCCGCGCAATTTCGCCATCGATCCTTACGGTTTCAACTTGTTCGTAGCGAATCAACGATCCGACAACGTCGTGACTTTCTCCATTGACCGGGAAACTGGCAGTTTAGGACTGGTCCGCTTCGAAGAGATTCCCTCACCCGTCTGCCTCAAATTTCTATAACGAACCTTAGCCACAAAAAGGCACAAAGGCACATAAATAAAAACCTTCTGTACTTTTCTTTTATGTGTCTTTTGTGCCTGTTTGTGGCTAAAATGATCGCGTTCCGAAATCCTGCCTGAGGACAGCTAAATAGATGCGAAATCCCGTACTTGCCCGGAGGGTGATCAGTCTTGCACTGTGCTTCGCGTTCCAACTCCCACTAGCGATCAAAGCACAGACTTCCAACGACCTTCTCGACAGTGACGAGTTCTTCCAGCGCGCGAGTCGCCGCGGTCCTGAACGCGATTACACGCAGAAGATCGAAGCCCTGCTTAAGCGCATGACACTCGAAGAAAAAGTCGGGCAGATGACGCAACTCGCGATCGGCATGATCATCACGGGCCGAGATCAGGACGCGAAGATCGATCAGGCCAAACTCGAAAAGGCGATCGTGAAGTATGGCGTCGGTTCGATCCTCAACGTCTCAGATCAAGCGTTGACCGTCGACAAGTGGCACGAAATCATCGGCCAAATTCAGGAAGCCGCCGTAAAGAAAACGCGACTCGGCATTCCGATGATCTACGGCATCGACTCCATTCACGGCGCCAACTACGTGCAGGGTGCGACGCTGTTCCCGCAGGAGATCGGAATGGCTGCGACCTGGAATCCCGAGTTGATGAAACGCGCTTCGGAGATCGCGGCGATCGAAACTCGCGCCGCCGGCATCCCGTGGAGTTTTTCTCCGGTGCTCGATCTCGGTCGCAGTCCACTGTGGCCGCGCTTCTGGGAAACGTTCGGTGAAGATCCGTACCTCGCGAAAGTGATGGGCGTCGCGTTTGTGCGTGGACTCGAAGGCACTGACGTGTCGTCGCAGAGTCAGGTCGCGTCTAGTTTGAAGCACTACATGGGTTACAGCTTTCCGTTGACCGGAAGGGATCGCACGCCCGCTTGGATTCCCGAGAATTACCTGCGCGAATATTTTCTTCCGACTTTCGATGCCGCAGTTAAAGCGGGCGCGCGCACGATCATGGTTAACTCGGGCGACGTCAACGGCGTTCCCGGTCACGTCAACAAACACATTCTCACCGACATTTTGCGAACCGAGCTCGGCTTCAAAGGCTTCGTCGTTTCCGACTGGGAAGACATCAAGAAACTGGTGACGACATGGCGCATTGCTGCGACTGAAAAAGAGGCGACGCGCCTCGCGGTGATGGCGGGCATTGACATGAGCATGGTGCCGAACGACTACAGCTTCGCCGATCATCTCATCGCACTGGTCAAGGAAGGCGCAGTGCCGCAGTCGCGAATCGATGAAGCAGTGCGTCGCATACTGCTCGTTAAGTTTGAGCTTGGACTCTTCGACAAACCGATGCCGGATGCATCGCTGAAGTCGAAGTTTGCCCTCCCGGAGTATCGCGATGTTAGTTTGCAGGCGGCGCGCGAGTCGATCACGTTGCTGAAGAATGCGAACAACATTCTGCCGCTCAGCAAAACAACGAAAGTGCTGGTCACCGGTCCAACTGCCGATTCGCTCGTCTCGATGAATAATGGTTGGACGTACGTTTGGCAGGGTTCGGAAGAAAGTCTCTATCCGAAGGATCGACACACGATCAGACAAGCGATCGAAGCTAAGCTCGGCGCGGGGAACGCTACGTTCGTACAAGGCACGAAGATCACGCGTGCGGCGGGTCCTTCAAACAGTACGCCAACGGATCAGGAAGAAGAAGTTGATATCGCAGCGGCTGTGCGCGCGGCGCAGAATGTCGACGTCGTGGTGCTCGCGCTTGGCGAAGGATCGTATTGTGAAACGCCCGGCAACATCACCGACCTGACGATCGGTGAGCCGCAGATCAAACTCGCCGAAGCGCTCAAAGCGACCGGAAAACCAATCGTGCTGGTGCTTGTCGAAGGTCGCCCGCGCATCATCAATCGCATTGCCGAGAATGTGAACGCGATCCTGATGGCGTACAACCCGAGCCATGAAGGCGGCACCGCGATCGCTGACATCCTGTTTGGCGACGTCAATCCCAGCGGCAAGTTGCCGTTCACTTACCCGCGCACGCCGAATGGCTTGATCAATTACGATCACAAACCTTTCGAAACTGAAAACACTGCGTTCGGCAACATGGCTTTCAACCCGCAGTTTCAGTTTGGCGAGGGGCTGAGTTACACGACTTTTGCATACCACGATCTGCGACTCGGGAAACAAACGATCGCGGCGAACGAAGAGTTACCGGTTACCGTGACGGTAACGAATGCGGGCCAGCGCGCAGGCAAGGAAGCGGTGCTGGTCTATGTGAGCGATCTCGCCGCGTCAATATCACCGCCCGGCAAACGTCTGCGACGCTTCGCGAAGATCAGTCTCAACCCCGGAGAGAGTAAGACGTTAATGTTTAAGCTGCGCAATGAAGATCTATCGTTCATCAACGCGGATAACAAACGTGTTGCCGAGTCGGGCGAGTTCGAGGTCAAAATTGCCGGCCTAACGCAGAAATTTACTCTGAAATAGCCACGGATCTCACGGATTGAAATCGGATTTTTTATCCGTATTATCCGTGTACAAATTAACCATGAAAACATTATTACTCGTCTTGGCCTGTGCAGTTGTAGTACCTGCACAAGAAGCTCCCAAACTCAACCTGATGCCGGTGCCGGCGTCGATCAAGTTCCAGCAGGAGCGACTCGCAGTTGACGGCAACTTCAAGGTCGCAACACGCGGGCATTCAGATGCGCGTTTACAAGCCGGGATTTTCCGTTTCATGAAACGGCTCGAAGGACGCACAGTTCTGACATTCGCTCCCGGCCTTGCTCCCGACGACCAGACGACACCACTCATCATTCACTGTGATGGTCCGGGACAAAATATTCCCTCCGTCACTGAAAACGAGAGTTATCGCATCGACATCACGCGCCGCCAGGCAATGCTTACCGCACCGACAGTCGTGGGCGCGCTTCGTGGGCTCGAAACCCTGCTGCAACTACTCGACGCCGATCGCAACGGTTATTTTTTCCCTGGGGTTCAGATTGACGATCAGCCGCGCTTTCCGTGGCGCGGATTGTTGATCGACGTGGCGCGTCACTTCGAAACGATCGAAGTGCTCAAGCGCAATCTCGACGCGATGGCTGCCGTGAAGCTAAACGTCTTGCACTGGCACTTAACAGAAGATCAGGGCTTTCGTGTCGAGAGTAAGAAGTTTCCGAAATTGCACCAGCTCGGTTCCGACGGCAACTACTACACGCAGGAACAGGTGAAAGACATCATCGCTTACGCGCGCGATCGCGGCATACGCGTCGTGCCGGAGTTTGATATCCCCGGTCACAGCACGAGCTGGCTGGTGGGCCATCCCGAACTCGGCAGTGCGCCTGGTCCATACACGATCGAACGGCGCCCGGGCATCTTCGAACCTGCACTCGATCCGACGCGCGAAGAAGTCTACAAGTTTCTCGATACGTTTCTCGGCGAGATGGCCGCGCTCTTTCCCGATGATTACCTGCACATCGGCGGCGATGAAAACGAAGGCAAGCAATGGGATCGCAATCCGGCAATCCAGGAGTACATGAAGAAGAAAGGGATCAAAGATAATCATGCGTTGCAGGCGTACTTCAACACGCGCCTCTTAAAAATTCTCCAGAAGCACGGCAAGAAGATGATTGGCTGGGACGAGATCCTGCAACCAGAGTTGCCGAAAGACGTTGTGATTCATTCTTGGCGTGGCACCGCGGCGCTCGCAGAAGCCGCGAAGAAAGGTTACGACGGCATTCTCTCGAACGGCTATTACATCGATCTGATTCAGCCTGCTTCGCAGCACTACGTTTCCGATCCGTTGCCCGCCGACAGCACTCTGACACCCGAAGAAGCAAAACATGTGTTGGGTGGCGAAGCGACGATGTGGGCCGAATGGGTGACGCCGGAAACAATCGACTCGCGCATCTGGCCACGCACGGCCGCGATCGCGGAACGATTGTGGTCGCCGCGAAGTGTTAACGATATTCCCGATATGTATCGACGGCTCGCTGTGGTCAGTCTCCAGTTGGAAGAGTTGGGACTGACACACAAGAAGAACCAGGACATGATGTTGCGACGTCTGGTGCGCCACAACGATATTGGACCACTGCGCACACTGGTGTCCGTCATTGAGCCCGTCAAGGAGTACCGGCGTTACGAGCAGCGGCCGCAGACGATGCTGAGTCCGCTCACAGGCGTTGTCGATGCTACGCTTCCCGACAGCGACACGGCGCGAAAGTTTTCGTGGATGGTCCGGGAGTTTTTGAATGATGGACCACGTTATCAACTCTATCGCGCGGAGTTGAGCCAGATGCTCGCTGACTGGCAAACTTCGGGCGCGTCGCTCAGTCCGATGATCGATCGTTCGCCGGCGCTGAAAGAGATCAAGCCCCTCGCCCAAAATCTTTCGCAACTCGGCACAACCGGCCAGGAGGCAATTACGTATTTGAAACTGGGCATGCCGCCGCCACGCGAATGGCGCGACGCCAGTCTCGCGAAAATCGATGTAGCAGCAAAGCCTTACGGCGCACTCGAGTTTGTTGTAATCTCCGGCGTCAAGCAATTGGTCAACGCCGCCGCCGATACCGATCGCAAGTAATATCCGTGTTTATCTGCGTTCTAGTTTTTTCGTTGCTTGCCTCGTACGTTGGCGATGAGAAATGTCTCTCGTGTCACGAGAAGCAACGTCCGTTTCTGAACACGGCCCATCACTTAACTTCACGAGAAGCGTCCGCAACTTCGATCGCCGGCAGCTTCGCGCCCGGCAAGAACATTCTCCGCACTATAATAGACGACCTGCATTATCAAATGGACGCGAGACCCGATGGCTTCTTCCAAACCGGTATTCTCGGAACACCACCCGACACGATCTCAGTTTCCCAGCGTTTCGATCTCGTGATCGGTTCAGGTCGCAAGGGCCAGACTTATCTGTACTGGGGAAAAGACGACCGACTTTTTCAGTTGCCGGTTTCCTATTGGTCGGAAATCGGCAGTTGGGTCAACAGTCCGGGCTATGGCGATCGATCGCTGGAGTTCAGTCGACCGGTCGAGCCGCGCTGTCTTGAGTGTCACGCGTCGTTCTTCGAAGTCGTTGCCGATGCGGGGGTGTCGAATCATTATCGCCGATCGGGATACACGCTCGGCATCTCATGTGAGAGGTGTCATGGACCAGGCGCAGAACACGCAGCGGACGGTAAAGCGCCGATTGTTAATCCGGCAAAGCTGCCGCGCGATCGGCAACTCGCGCTATGTTCGTTGTGTCACGGAGGACTCGGGGTTGAGAAGGCGCCGGCGTTTTCGTTCACGGTGGGAAGTGCGCTCGAAGATTTTCTTAAGCTCGAAGCACCGAAAGAGGACGAAGTGCTTGATGTGCATGGAAATCAGGTCGCGTTGCTGGAGCGAAGCAAGTGTTTTAAATCGTCAGCGATGACTTGTTCGACGTGCCACGACACGCATGTGCGACAACGCGAGGTGACTGACTTCTCGGAGAAATGTCTGGCGTGTCACAAGGTTGAGAGCTGTGGTCTCTTTCCGAAACGCGGACGTGCAATCGTAGGTAAGTGCGTTGACTGTCACCTGCCGAATCAGACTTCGAACGTGATCGTGTCAACTCATGATGGAGTCAGGATCGCGCCTAAGGTAAGGAACCACTGGATCAAGGTTTATCGATAAGAATATTTCACGCGGCGGCGCGGCGGCACAACGTGAGCTTGATTTCTCGTTGCGCCGCTGCGCCGCTGCGTGAGAAATTTCTTAGCATCATCTAGGTGTCGGTTCGTTGGGTTTGGCGATGCGGATCCAGTGATCGGTGAAGGAGGCGTGCATGCCCGGTAGTTCGACTTTCGGCATGTGACAGTTCGCGCAGTTCTTCGTGCTCACCGGACAAGCCGCTGCGTTACGCCGCTCAGTCTTCACTTCCTTCGCCGTCGTCAAGTGACACGCCAGACACTTGCCATCGTAATACGCCGCGTCCTGTTTCAAACTCTCATGCGGATTGTGACAGGCCAGGCACGAGATGCGCGGATCATTCGTGTTGTGACCGCGACTATTGAACATACGATACGGTTGAAAGCGGATGTTGTTGATCCCCGACTGCCCCGGCAGAAGCATCGCCTGTTCAAAACTCGTGTGACATGTACCGCAAAACGATTGCGAAAGCTCGTGACCGCCGAGCCCCCCGGGATTGAAGATCTGCGGCTCATCAAACTTCTTTGCCTTCATCGCCACCAGATGCTTCTCGCCTGGTCCATGACAAGCCTCACAACCCACACCGGCACTCAACCGTTCTAGTTTTAATTCCGCACCGTTAACTGCGCCGGTGCTGTGACAACCAAAACACTGCTGCGGCTCTTCACCCGCGATCGCGCGACCGAGTGCGTCTTCAAGCGAGGCCGGTACGTTCGGTCGATGACCGATCGTAAAGTCGAGCTTGTTGAGTTTCTGAAAAAAACTGACGCGCGTCTCGTAAAGAACGTCGTTGTAACGGAAGAGATACGTTTGGCCCACGTGACCTTCACCAAAGCAATACAAGATCGGCGTCGAGATATTTTTGACGCCGTCAGATACCGTGTAGACGACGTCTTTTCCCTGTCGTGCGATCTCGTAGGTGTAGTTTCCGTTTTTGAAAGTGAGACGACCGCGCGTCGTCAGTATCTTGCAGTCAGGCGCAACCTCGAGTGCGTTGGCCATTCGTGTCGTTAACTGCGCGGCCTCTTTCGGATGACAATCGGCGCAGACTTTGTTACCGACGAAGCGTATGCCACGCGTGTTGGCGTTGGGCCGCCACTCGGAGAAAAACGTGTCTGACTGTGCGTGGCCGAGGATCACGATGCATCCACAGATCGCACAGATTAAAACAAGTGTTTTCATTGAGGAGTTGAACCTGGTGGCAATACGAGCCCGCCGCTGGGCGTACGCTGTTTGCTCTTGAGATCCTCGACGATACGCATTTGTTCCTGCGCTTTGTCAGGTTGTTTCGTGCGCGCATATAACAACGCAAGGTTGTAGTGTCCGGATGGC
>DATEWS010000637.1:0-12209 GCA_035257785.1 Pyrinomonadaceae bacterium | reverse complement strand
TATCGCGATCGGCAGGATGAGATACGCGAGACGGGAACGTCGCTCGTCAATGAGTTAAACCGTTTGAGTGCCACTGGCGGATCCGATTTTCCGATCGAGCCTGAACTGTTGGACGCGGCGTACGCCGGCATTATCAGGAATTACGATTCGATCAACGGCGGTTTCGGCGGTGCGCCAAAGTTTCCACCCGCGATGACGCTTGAATTTTTGCTGCGCACACACGCGCGCACCGGCAATCGCGACGCGCTCGACATGGTGAGCCACACGTGCCGGAAGATGGCGAATGGTGGCATGTACGATCAACTTGGCGGCGGATTCCATCGGTATTCAACCGATGCGCGATGGCTCGTGCCTCATTTCGAAAAAATGCTTTACGACAATGCCCTCCTCTCGCGGTTGTACCTGCATTACTTTCAAATCAGCGAGGAGCCGTTTGCGCGTGAGACCGTGGAAGGCATTCTCGATTATGTGCTGCGCGAGATGACGCACGCCGAGGGTGGGTTCTATTCAACTCAGGACGCTGACTCTGAAGGTCATGAAGGAAAGTTTTTCGTTTGGAGTATGCATGAGATTCGCGATGCACTCGGCGAGAGCGACGCCCGCATCTTTTCCGAGTACTACAACATAACTGACTCGGGAAACTTTGAAGGCAAAAACATTCCGAACGTGACGCGCGCAGCGGAGCCTGACGCGCACGCATCGCTCGAGGAAAGTAAACGCAAACTCTTTGAGTTACGCGAGCAGCGGATCAAGCCTGACCGCGATGAAAAAGTGCTTACCGCGTGGAATGGTTTGATGATGGCCAGTTTCGCAGAGGCTGGCGTCGTTCTAAATCGCACTGATTACACGAATGCTGCGCGACGAAACGCGGAGTTCGTGCTCTCAAGTCTGCGGCGTGATGGTGCGTTGCTACGTACCTGGAAAGATGGCGTGGCGAAGTTCAATGCATACCTTGAAGACTATGCGTTTCTAATCGAAGGCCTCGTCACGTTGTTTGAAACTACTGGCGAGTCGCGTTGGCTGAATGAAGCGTTAACGTTGACTGAGCGAATGAACGAAGAGTTTTGGGATGTCGAAGGCGGTGGCTTTTTCTTTACTGGTAAGAGTCATGAGAACCTGATCGTGCGTTCGAAAGACTACTTCGACAATGCGACACCATCCGGTAATTCCGTCGCCTCACTTGTGCTCTTGAGATTAGCCACGCTCACCGATAACGACAGCTATCGGAACCTCGCTATCGCAGTGTTGCGTGAAGTTGGTGAACAGATCCGCCGCTATCCCTCCGGCTTTGGGTATGCACTCTCGGCCGCCGGTTTCCTGCTCTCGACACCCAAAGAAATCGCGATTGTTGGCAAAGACGCGGCAGATATCGGGCCGCTGCTCAGCGAAACCTGGCGGCGCTACCTACCAAACAAAGTCGTCGCTCCTAATTTCGAACGCGAACCCGCAACTATGCCCTTGCTGAAAAACCGCGTAATGCTCAACGGTTTAGCCACCGCTTACGTCTGTGAAAACTACACCTGCCAGCAGCCGGTCACTGAAGTCTACGCTTTGCGAGGCCAACTGAACGCGGACTGACGCTGATTTCGACAGCTTCGCAGCGACATTGACATCTCAACAGGCGTCGTATAGGTTCCGCGACGCGTCGCTCGCGTATGTCCCTCCATGCGGTATTCATTGAAGGAACCGATGTCACTTACTCGTCACGCAATAATCCTGGCGTCTTTAGCATTCGTCTCTGCCGCAATCGCCACACCGGCATCAACGCGGCGCGTGCTTCATGTCAACTCCATCGCTGCTAACTTCGGCCGTTCTCAGAGTCCATCGCCGGCTGATGGGCGCCTGATTGGCGATTGGGACTATTACATCATGCTCGGCGCGGCGCCGAATGGAGGCTTTGAAGCGCGCCGGCGCATAGGCTTCGCCCACTTTGACGGTCCATATGTAAATGGTGCCTGGTTCAAACGTCGCAGCGGCGCTCCTCTTTATACGATCACGAAGGTGACAGTCACGGGCGACAACATTACCTTGTCACTTGAGAATGGCCGCGAAATCGTAGCCGTACTGAAAGAGGCGGTCATCGAAGGTCGAATCTATAGCGGCGGCAAGCCGATTGATCGTATCTGGCTCGTGAAACGAACCGGCCCGCCCACCTGGGAGTTGAACTACGCGCTGTGGTCGGACGACGCTTCGTCGCGCCCTACGTTTCAAGTAACAGTGGATCCCGCCGTGCCGATGAAGGCACGCGACGGTACCACGCTGATGAACTACGTGGCACGGCCGGTCGGGGCTGGACCATTCCCCATAGTGCTCGAACGCACACCGTACCTGCGCGTTGACAAAGCGAACGGTGAGTTCTGGGCATCACGCGGTTACATCTACGTGAAGCAGGACGTGCGTGGGCGCGGCGGGTCCGGCGGCGTACTCGACATGAACTCGATGCAGGACCAGGACGGGTACGACGCAGTCGAGTGGGCCGCGGCGCTGCCGGGCAGCAATGGAAAGGTTGGGATGATTGGAGCCTCGGATCCGGGACTCCTCGCCTGGTACGCGGCGATTGCGGCGCCGCCTCATCTTGTTACGATCGCCCCAACGGTCGCGACCGCGGATCCGTTGCGCCTCGTGCCGTACATCGACATGGTTTTCTCTCCGACCGTCGTGCCATGGCTCTGCCTCACGGGGGTCAAGGACAAGAATTCGGACATGAGCAACGTGAACGAAGTAGAGGCGTTTTCTCACCTTCCGGTTATCGACGCGGCAGAATTGGCAGGCTGTCCGCGACCGCAGTACTGGAACGATTGGTTCGATCACCAGAAAGACGACGCATACTGGCGCGCGCGCAGCATCGAACGGCGACTCGACCAAGTCAAAGTACCTGTGCTCGGTATTGCAGGCTGGCATGACGATGCAAGAGGAACGATCCGCAACTACACGATCATGAGTCGCTTGCCCGGCGCGCCGCCGTATCACGTGGTGATGGATGCCAGCGCGCACAAGGGAATCGATTATGTGAACGGTTACTTCGGTCCGCAGGCACGAATCGATCGCCGCGCGCTGCAACTCCGTTGGTTGGACCACTACTTGAAGGGCATCGACAACGGCGTTGATGTGCAGGCGCCATTCGACATATTCGTCATCGGAGACAACACGTGGCGCAAAGAACGTGAGTGGCCGCTCGCCCGCACGGTATGGACGAACTTCTACCTGCACCAGAATGGCAGGCTCGAGATCACGGCGCCCGGCAGTGAACCGGCGGACGAGTACACATACGATCCCGGCAATCCCACTCCGTTCCTCGTGGATGCGCGCGAACTCGAGTTGAGCCTCAACGAAGACTATCGAACGATCGATAGCGAGCGGAAGGATCTCGTTACTTACACGACGGCGCCGCTCGACAAGGACATGGAGATCACTGGACCAATGACCGCGACACTCTGGGCGGCCACTGAAGCAAAGGATACGGACTGGAATGTCATGCTACAGCACGTCTATCCGGACGGGCGGGCAGAGCGCATCCAGGACGGCGTCATGCGGGCGCGTTTCCGCGAGGGCTTCGACCGGCCCTCGCTCCTCAGGCCGGGGAAGATCTACAAGTACGACATCGATCTGTGGTTCACTTCCCGTGTAATCCCGGCAGGCCATCGTCTGCGCGTTACCGTCGCATCCGCAGCGTTCCCAAAATACGACCGCAATCTGAACACCGGCGGGGATAACGAACGCGACACACGCTACCTCGTCGTTAGGCAGCGAATCCTGCATGACAAAGCACATCCGTCGTTCGTACGCCTTCCGATCATCCCGCGTTGAGCTGCTGCTTGACCCAACCCGCTGAAATGGTTATATTTATCACCGTGCTCAACAATGTTGGCACCTTACCAAGCGCGATCATCACTACCACAAGCTAAAGTTTTTCGGAAGGATTGGCCCCGGCAATGCTGAAATTCAACTCGCAGGGCATCGCTCTTGTGACCGCTATCGCCGTCGTTAGTGCTCTTTTACTCCTTTCCGCAGTCGCTATTCTTTTTTCGGCAGCGCTTCTTCAGGAAAACCTCACCTACGGAGTCCTCGCATTACTGATCTTTGCACTCGTCTACCTCCTCTATCGCTTCAACGAGCGACGTCTGCAAGAGATTCGTCTCGCCGAAGCCGAGCGCCGGCAGCACGCGGAAGAGATGGCGACCATTCACATGAACACCATCGAGTCGCTCGCGATCGCCATCGATGCGAAGGACCAGACGACTCATGGACACGTGCGTCGCACACAACTCTACGCAACGCAGATGGGAACACTCTTCAAGGTTTCCGAAGCGGAGTTGCGTGCGCTACACGCGGGCGCGTTGCTGCACGACATCGGCAAGCTCGCCGTGCCCGAATACATCCTGAACAAACCAGGCAAACTTACCGAAGCGGAATTCGCGAAGATGAAGATCCACCCGACTGTCGGTGGCGACATTCTGAAACGCGTCAACTTCCCTTACCCGGTCGAAGACATTGTGCGTTACCACCACGAGAAGTGGGATGGCAGTGGTTACCCCAAAGGTCTCAAAGGATCGGAGATTCCACTCGTCGCGCGCATTATCTCTGTCGTTGATTTCTACGACGCCACGCGTTGCGATCGTCCGTATCGCAAAGGGATGAAACGCGAGGAGTCGCTGGCGTTGCTGCGCAGCATGGTGGGAAGCGCGTTCGATCCGAGAGTTGTTGAGACGTTTATTAAGCACGTCGAAGAGTTTGATCGAATGATCGACTCGCAGGACATCAAGGAACAGGTTGCTTCCGCCCCTGCGTTCGAGGACAAGACTTCGACGAAGCCTGATGCTGGTCTTGCGCCCGACATTCTCGGCGTTTCGGAACAGATGGCCGCAGGGTTCAGATCTATTAGCGAAGCGCAACGCGAAGTTTTCGCATTGCACGAGATTGCGCAGACGATCGGTTCGTCGCTCAACTTGAGCGATACCGTGACATTGATCGCGAACAAGTTGCGAGCGATCGTGCCGTTCGATACGTGCGTGATTTACCTCGTTGACGATCCGTCGGGCAAAGCGATCGCGGCCCACGTGGTCGGCGAGGAAGTTGAACTTTTCAAACGCCGGCGAATCAATATCGGCGACGGCATTACGGGTTGGGTCATCGCGAACTCACGTTCGATGTGTAACGCGTCGCCTGATCTCGATCTGATCGGTATTCCCGATGATGTTGTGAAACGTTTCCGCGGCGTGTTGGTGTCGCCGTTGCTCCGTGAAGACGGCGCATTCGGCGCGATCTCGCTTTACTCACAGAGCCGAACCTCATACACGACCGAGCACGTGCGTTTGCTTGAATCGGTTTGCCAGCACGCGTCGAGCGCACTCAACAACGCGCTCACCTATGAACGGACTCGCGAAAGTGCGCTGATCGATCCGTTGACGGAACTTCCGAACGCGCGCGGCTTCTACATGATGCTGGAACAGCGAATCGCCGAGTGCCAGCGCATGAACAAGGAACCGCTCGCCGTGGTCTGTATGGATATTGACGACTTTAAAGTCGTTAACGATCAGTATGGGCACTCGATTGGCGATCGTCTGCTGGCGAGTGTGGCGGGTGTGGTACGGCGCGAGCTGCGGCAAATGGATATTTTGACGCGCTATGCGGGTGACGAGTTCGTAGCGATCATGCCGATGGCGTCAAGCAAAATGGCGATCGCAATCAGCGACAGGATGCGCAACGCTGTTGAAGAACAACTGTTTTCGGTACGTACGGGAACGATGGTTGGTCTTGGCGTCAGTCTAGGGGTTGCTTCTTTTCCGGACGATGGCGAGACTTCCGAGGAGCTCCTGACCGCCGCCGCACGTCGCATGCAACAGGACAAAAACTCCCGCAAGACCGTGCTAACAGTCGCCGGCGCCGGACGCAGCGCCATCGACATGATGACCTAACACACCAACCAGATATTTCACGCAAAGGCGCAAAGAACGACGAAGGCGCAAAGTTGAATAGGGCTTTCTTTGCGCCTTCGTCGTTCTTTGCGCCTTTGCGTGAAACCGTGTTTTTGTTTCCGGCGTCTGTCGCTTATAATCCGACCTTTTATGAGCAAACAAACAGCAGCACCACCTTCAGCCGCCAAAGCCGAAGAGCAGCAGAGCTCTACCGGCGTCATGGATGCACCCCCGGACGTGGATTCCAAAAAACTCAAACAGGAAAGAGACGAGGCGAAAGAACGTCAAAAAGATCGGCTCAGCGGACTTTCCCGCGAGCAGGCGATCGAACTCTATCGCCAGATGATCCTGATTCGTCGCTTCGAAGAAAAGTCAGCGGAAGCGTACGTTGCGGGAAAAATCGGCGGTTTCTGTCACCTTTACATCGGTCAGGAAGCAGTCGGCGTCGGGTCGATCTCCGCCATTAGAAAAGACGATTACGTGCTCGCCAGTTATCGCGAACACGGTCTGGCACTCGCCAAGGGGATGAGTGCCCGTTCGATCATGGCCGAGCTTTTCGGCAAAGCCACCGGATGCTCAAAAGGCAAGGGCGGCTCGATGCACATGTTTGACAAGGAGCTAGGTTTTCTCGGCGGTCACGCTATTGTCGGCGGTCAGATTCCGCTCGCTACCGGCACCGCCTTCGCCACGAAGTACCAGGGCACCGATCGGGTGACGCTTTGTTACTTCGGCGAAGCAGCAGTCAATCAGGGCGCGTTCCACGAGTCGCTGAACATGGCCCAACTCTGGAAACTTCCCTGCATCTACATCTGCGAAAACAACCAGTACGGCATGGGCACTTCGCTCGCTCGCGCCATGTCTTTGCGCGACATTTCAAAGAAGGCGTGCGCGTACGAGATGGCGTCTGAGTTTGTAGACGGAATGGACGTGCTCGCCGTTCGCGAAGCAACGATCCGCGCAGTTGAGCGGGCTCGCAAGGATTACCTGCCGACGCTGCTCGAGATTCGCACCTACCGTTTCATGGGCCACTCGATGTCTGACCCCGGAAACTATCGAACACGCGCTGAGATCGAGAAATACCAGGAACGCGATCCTATCAAACTCTTTTCGACCACACTGCTTGAGCAGAAGATCGCGGACCAGAAAACGCTTGACGAGATCGATCGCAAAGTGCGTGAAGAAGTGGAAGACTCTCTACGTTTCGCCGACGAGAGTCCGCTTCCTGATCCGAAAGAACTTTATACAGACGTCTACGCCAACCCGATCGAGCCAGGCCGCAAATAGAATCATGTCGACACTTACGATCCGCGATGCACTTAATCAGGCCCTCAAAGAAGAGTTGGCCCGTGACGAGTCAGTTTTCCTGATGGGTGAGGAAGTCGCCGAGTACGACGGCGCTTACAAAGTTTCCAGAGGTTTACTGAAGGAATTCGGCCCGAAGCGAGTTATCGACACGCCTATCACCGAGCTTGGTTTTGCCGGACTCGGAGTGGGTGCCGCGATGGCCGGACTAAGACCCGTCGTCGAGTTTATGACGTTCAACTTCTCGATCCTTGCGACCGACCAGATCATCAACTCAGCCGCCAAGATGCTTTACATGTCGGGCGGCCAGTTCAAGATCCCGATCGTATTTCGTGGTCCAGGCGGTTCGGCATTTCAGGTCTCGTCACAACACTCGCAAGCGCTCGAGTCCTGGTATGCATACTTCCCCGGCTTAAAAGTCGTGATGCCTTCGACGCCGGCTGATGCGAAGGGACTGTTGAAATCCGCAATTCGCGATGACGATCCGGTGGTGTTCATCGAACAGGAACGAATGTACGGAAACAAAGGCGAGGTTCCTGACGATCCTGACTTCACGATTCCACTGGGCGTCGCCGATGTGAAACGCGAAGGAAAAGACGTGACGATCGTGGCGCGTTCGTTGATGGTTCCGGTAGCGCTCAAAGCAGCGGACCAGCTCGAGCAGCAGGGCGTGTCGTGCGAGGGGATCGACCCACGCACGATCAGGCCGCTCGACATCAACACGATCGTTGAGTCAATTAAAAAGACGAACCGTGTAGTGATCGCCGAAGAGTCGCATCCGATCTGTGGTGTTGGCGCTGAGATTAGCGCTGAGATCATGGAGCGTGCGTTTGATTATCTCGACGCGCCGGTGAAGCGCGTTTCGGGTGCGGACGTGCCGATGCCCTACGCGAAGAATCTCGAGAACCTTGCGATACCGGATGTGGAAAGAATTGTCGCCGCTGTCCGAGAAGTCGCGTATATCGATTAAATGAGAAGAAGGTTTCACGCAAAGGCGCAAAGTTTACGCAAAGCCGCTAAGTCTTGACTGCTTCCTTTGCGTCTTAGCGTAAACTTTGCGCCTTTGCGTGAAACTTCCTCTAAACCACTTAAGGAACGCCGAATGGCAACGAAGGTAATCATGCCGAAGCTCTCCCCAACGATGGAGGAGGGACAGATCTCGCGTTGGTTGAAAAAAGAGGGAGACAAGGTCTCCATGGGTGAGCCGCTGGCGGAAATCGACACCGACAAGGCCACGATGGAGATGCAAGCGCTCGCAAACGGCGTCCTGCGCAAGATCATTATCAACGAAGGACAGTCAGCGCCGTTGGGCCAACTGATCGCGGTGATTGGCGAGCCTAACGAAGACATCGCGTCGCTATTGTCAGAAGCTCCGAAACAGGAGCAGGAGCAGCCTAAGCAGGAGCAGGAGAAACCCACAGAGCAGCCGGCGCCTCAACCGCAGGCCAGGGCTGCGGCAGCGAGCGCATCTCCAGCCCCAGCGCGTCCAGTCGATAATGGCCAACCCAAAACCGATTCAGGTCGAATGATAGTTTCGCCACTCGCGGCGCGCATGGCTGCCGAGGCTGGCATCGACTTGCGTTCACTGCAAGGCAGTGGACCAGGCGGACGCATCATCAAGCGTGACATCGAAGCCGTAATCAGCCAGCCGAAACCCGAGCCGGGCTATCCGCGCGCGGTTCCAGCGGGGCAAGTTCCGCAAATCGGCGCATCAGCTTATCGTGACGAGCCCGCAAGCGAGATCCGCAAGGTGATTGCACGTCGACTTGTGACCTCACTCGGGCCAGTACCGCACTTCTTCCTTACAACTGAGATCGAGATGGACCGCGCCGCGGAAATGCGTCGGGGCATCAACGCTCTCGATCCTGATCTGAAGATCAGTATCAACGACGTCATCATTAAGGTGGCGGCAGCCGCGCTCATTCAACATCCTGAAGTCAACGCTTCGTTTCAGGAGAAGTTTGTCCGTTACTACGAACGCGCCGACATCGGAGTCGCTGTCGCGATTGAAGACGGACTGATCACGCCGGTCGTTCGTGCCGCCGATCAAAAATCACTCAGCCAGATCGCAGCCGAAGTTCGCGAACTTGCCGAGCGCGCTCGCTCGCGCCGATTGAAGCCGGAAGAGTACACGGGGGCGACGTTCTCGATCAGTAATCTCGGAATGTTTGGCATCGACGAGTTCACTGCCGTCATCAACCCGCCTGAAGGTGCGATTCTGGCGGTCGGCGCGATGTCGCCGAAACCAGTGGTACGCGATAACGAGATCGTGATCCGGCAGATGATGCGCGTCACGATGTCGTGCGATCATCGTGTAATCGACGGGGCTACCGGCGCAAAGTTCCTGCAAACCTTCAAAAAGATCCTGGAGAACCCGCTATATCTCGTTGTGTGAGCCACACGAATGACGCGGGTTAAGGAATCCTCAGACACTCTCGGGCCGCACCTTGCGCTGATCGCAGTTCAAATTCTGTTTGGCACCTGGCCCGTCCTGGGTAAGGTCGTGCTGCGTTCTATGTCGCCGTCGAGCCTCGTTTCGCTCCGGCTTACCGGCGCGGCTCTGGCCTTCGCTCTGCTGCAACGCAAACTCACGCCGCTTGTCAAAATGCCGGTCAAAGATATTATGTTACTGGCGCTGTGCAGCATGCTCGGCGTCGTAGGAAATCAGTTTTTCTACGTCAAAGGACTTTCATTAACTACTGCGATCAACTCCGCACTGCTGAGCACGACGATTCCCGTCTTTACGCTCTTCGTCAGCATACTCTTTGGTCACGATCGTCTATCGCCGCGACGACTGCTGGGTATAGGCCTCGCGGCGATCGGCGTTGTTTACCTCGTGAATCCGGCGCACGCGGATATTTCGATGCGGACAACAGCCGGCAACCTGTTGCTCGTGACTAACTCATTGCTCTATGCCATTTATATCGTGATTTCGAAGAGACTGTTCGAGCATTACGGCGCGCTGAACGTGATCACGTGGATTTTTCTGGTCGGATCTTTGGTGACGATACCGGTGGGTATTTATTCGTTACAGCAGGAAAACGTCGCCGCGTTTGGTGCAGGTGTGTGGTTGATGATCACGGTCATCATTATTTTCCCCACGGTGGGCGCTTACTACCTCAACGCGTGGGCGCTGACGAAAGTGGCGCCGAGCACAGTTGCAGTCTACATCTACCTGCAACCACTCGTCGCCTTTGGTTTCGCTCCGCTATTGCTCGGGGAGGCATTTAACTCCCGCACGATCGTCGCTGCGCTCTTAATCTTTGCGGGTGTCGCGGTGGTAACGAAACGCGGGCGCAGTCGTGCGATCCAGGAGATCTCAGAACACCCCGACGCCCTCGCTCATTGATTGCCAAAAACTTTGCGGTCTCTGCGTACCTCTGCGATCTCTGTGTTGAGAAGCGCCGTTTGACACAGAGATCGCAGAGGTACGCAGAGACCGCAGAGCAAAACTTTGCTTACGCGGCGACTCGTTCGCGCCTGAAGCAGCTCGCTATCTCATCCGCATCGAGTGTGTCGCGTTCCATCAACATCTCGACCAAACGACCAATCGACTCACGCTCCGCCGAAACGATCG
This sequence comes from Pyrinomonadaceae bacterium, assembly GCA_035257785.1. Lineage (GTDB taxonomy): Bacteria > Acidobacteriota > Blastocatellia > Pyrinomonadales > Pyrinomonadaceae > PSRF01. The sequence continues at coordinate 1,415 of DATEWS010000637.1, read as the reverse complement.
CACACGCTCGTTCGAGTTGCTCGTTGATCAACTCAGTCGTCGCTTCCTCGACCTTGTCGAGCAAACTCTGGCTGCGCTGCTGATCCGGTTGCCCGAGATGAATCGGTCCGAGCCGGCTCATGCCAAACTCGCTGACCATTGCTCTCGCAATCTCAACTGCGCGCTCGATGTCGTTTGAAGCGCCCGCCGTCATGGTCGACAGCAATACCTGCTCAGCCGCACGTCCACCCAGCAACAACGCGATCTGATCTTCGAGATACTCGCGTTTCTTCATGAATCGATCGCGCTCGGGCAGTGACTGCGTGACACCCAGAGCCCGGCCGCGCGGCAGAATCGAGACCTTATGAATCGGGTCGCCATTTTCAACCGCCAGACCAACAGCGACGTGACCGGCTTCGTGAACTGCGGTCGCGTAACGCTCGTCGTCGTCCATCATAAAGCCCTGTCGCTCAGCGCCCATCAAAATGCGGTCGCGCGCAAATTCAACGTGCGGCCGGCTAATGGCCGGAGCGTCATCGCGTGTAGCAGCGATCGCTGCTTCGTTCATGAGATTCGCGAGTTCAGCGCCCGAGAACCCCGGAGTGCCGCGCGCGATCCACTGAAGATCGAGTCCGTCTTCGAGTGTGAGATTGCGTGCGTGAACTTTCAGAATAGCTTCACGACCCGAAACGTCCGCGAGATTAACCGCGATCTCGCGATCAAAACGGCCCGGTCGCGTGAGTGCCTTGTCGAGAATGTCCGGCCGGTTGGTCGAAGCAATCACGACCACTGCCGTCGACTGATCGAAACCATCCATCTCAACCAGCAACTGATTGAGTGTTTGATCCTGATCCGCTGAGGCTGAATCGCCACCACGTCCGCGCTGACGGCCGAGAGCGTCGACCTCGTCTATGAAGATGATGCACGGTGAAAGCTTTCGTCCTTTAGCAAACAGGTGTCTGACACGCGCAGCGCCCAGTCCAGCGAACTTCTCCTGGAAGCTCGAGCCGGATGCCGCCAGAAACGCGACGCCCGCTTCTTTGGCCGCTGCTCGCGCGAGTAACGTTTTGCCGGTTCCGGGAGGTCCGTAAAGCAGAATGCCGCGCGGAACGCGTCCACCCAGACGGCTGAATCGTTCCGGGTTTCGCAGAAACTCGATCGTTTCCGTCAACTCGGCGCGCGCTTCATCCACTCCGGCAACGTCTTCAAAGCCGACGTCCTGTTTGCCGTTGTGATTTTCGAGCTCAAACGAGCCACGACCGCTCATGCTTGCGTAAATGCGCCAGGAGGCGAATCCAATCAAACCCAACGTCAAGATCGGCAACACCCAACTCAATACAGTCGAGATCAATCCCGGCTGTAAGGGCTTAAACTCGACCGGCACATTCTGCTTGCGAAACATCTGCACAACCTCGTGCTGTGCGGCTTCACCGGTG
>DATEWS010000636.1:0-9377 GCA_035257785.1 Pyrinomonadaceae bacterium | reverse complement strand
GAACGACACCAAAAGCGTAAACCCCAGAGCCCAGGTGTCGATGCCGACATCGCTTGAATTGGGAAGGCTGCCCAACTGAACCAACATCTTACTCCCCCACCAGGCGAGTAGAAGTCCAAGCAGTCCCCCACTAACAGCGAGTAGAACGCTTTCGGTAAGTAGTTGCCGGATCAGCCGAGCCCGACCAGCGCCGAGCGCGATACGCACTGCGATCTCTTTCCGGCGGTTAGCGCCTCTCGCGAGCATCAGGTTCGCTACGTTCGCGCAGGCGATCAACAACACGAAGCCCACCGCACAGAAAAGCACCAGCAGCGCCAGGCGAATATCGCCGACAAGATCCGTACGGAGCGGGATTACCATCGCGCCCCAGCCTGTGTTCGCTTCAGGATACTGTTGTTCGAGTCTGCTCGAAATCGTACTCATCTCTGCCTGCGCCTGGTCCAGCGAGACGTTCTGCTTGAGACGTGCGATTACGAGGTAGTTATGATCTGATCGAGTTTGGCGCTCGTTGTCATCCCACGCCAGAGGCATCCATATCTCAGCCTCCCGCGGAAACTCAAATCCGGCGGGCATGATTCCTACCACCGTGAAGGGTCGGCTGTTAAGGGTCAGAGTTTGGCCTATTATGTCAGGGTCGCCGCCGAAGGCTCGTTGCCACAGTCCGTGGCCGATCACAACGACCTGATCGCGTCCGGGTCGTTCCTCGTCTGGTGTAAAGGTGCGCCCTCGCATTGCATTGGAGCGCAACACCGAAAAGAAATCTGAAGACACAATCGCGCCCATCAATGGCAGCGGATCATTACTCGTACTTAAACTCAATCCCGTTTGCGTGTAAACGGCCATCTGTTCGAAGACGGTGCTCTGTGCCTTCCAATCAAGATAGTTCGCCGGTGACACTGAAAATCTGTCGAGGCCGGGGAAACTTTGCTGAGGCGGCGTATGCCACACATCGACGATCTGCTCCGATTCGGGATAGGGTAAAGGCCGAAGCAGTAGACTGTTGACGACGCTGAATATCGCAGTGTTAGCGCCGATCCCGAGTGCAAGCGACAGCACGGTTACTAAAGTGAAAACTGGACTATGGATTAGTCCCCGCACCCCCGTTCGAATGTCTCGCCACACAGTTTCGATAAAGCGACCCATTCTAATGTCCCTCACTTTCTCTTCAACTTGCTCGACGCCGCCAAGCTCGATGAGCGCGTTACGTCGAGCCTCTTCAGGCGAGAGGCCTTGCTTGAGGTTCGCTTCCGTCAACATGTCCAGGTAGGCCTGGATTTCTTCACTGCACTCCTGGTCCACTCGGTTCTTGTGGAACAGGTTGCGCCAGAGGCTGGTCAGACGAGGAATCAACGGCACGATTGCGTCTCCTCACGCGGCCTTTTAAGATGGTTATTGCTCTCTCCTATAGACGTTCTGTAGATGAGAGCTTACCCTTTTCATATAGAATGTCAATACGAGCGTGCTTGACCTCGCCGGAAGCCATTCTGGGTTCGCCGCCATCCTGACTACACCCTGCAAAAATTTGAATTTATTTTTCATAAATCCCGGCACGGCGGTGTTTGGCTAACAGTACACCCGTTGTCTGCGTCACTATGCTTGGACTACCATCGTCATCCTTCGTTATACGATCGTTCCCAAGCACAGAGACCTCAGCAGGAAGAGAGATCTTTATGAAGAACAAAAGACCAGGTTTAGTCTCACTCATTCTGACACTGGCCGTTATCGGACAAGTCAGTTTTGTCCCGACTATTCGCGCATTTAGGCCTGAGCGAATAGAGCAGGCTTCCGAAGCGGCACGGATTGCCCGACTCGAAACACTGCTCGAAAGTCTGCGACAAGACTTAAAGATACCGGCTTACTCCGCTGCAATTGTGAAAGATCAAAAGGTGATCTGGGCGAAGGGATTCGGTTATGCAGATGTTGAGAATAAGATTCCGGCAACCGAACATACCGCCTACCACCTCGCTTCGCTGACTAAAACGTTTGCGTCGACGATTCTGATGCGGCTGGTCCAGGACGGAAAGATCAAGCTGGACGATCCTGTTTCGAAGTACGGCATCACGCTTGAGAGCGAAGGTGTGATTAGAGTGCGCCACTTACTTTCTCACACATCCGAAGGAAATCCCGGTGAGCAGTATCGCTATAACGGCAATCGCTTTGCCGAACTGGATAAGGTTGTTGAGAGGGCGACCGGCAAATCATTTGCTGAGGTTTTGATAGCGAACATTCTCGATCCTCTCGGAATGAATGACACGGCGCCGAACGTGCCCACCATTGCCAGCACAAAATCACCAAACACCACCGGCCAGGCGGCGGAGGCCGACGTGAAAGCCGCAGTGATGGATATAGTTGGCGGCTACAATTCCGGCAACGTTGATCAAATTGAGCGGCGCTTCGCACCACAGCAAACCCGTTTTCAAGGCGAGGGCGGTTTCTTGACTTCGTTTAATGCGGCCGAGTTGAGGCAAGCGTTCCAGACGGGTCTTAAAATAAACTTCGATGTGAAAAATCTAGAGGCGGCGGTTTACGGCGATAGCGCGGTGGCAACGTTCTTCATGAATACGACCGTCACGCCTCCCAACGGCACGCCGCGCACTGACGGTCCCTGGAGAATTTCATACTTCCTGAACAAACAAGAAGGTGCCTGGAAGCTGGTCCATTCGCACCAGTCGCCATTGGGCCGAGCAATCATTACGGAAAAGCAACAGCAAAGATTCGACACGGTTCGAAAGCTACTGGCTCAACCATATGCGCTTGATCGCGAATTCAAGATTACGAAAATAAGTTACCCGCAGGGGTTCAGCGTTTCCGCCGGATTGATCTCAACAGTTCTTGACATGGCGAAGTATGACATTGCGATCGATCAGAACAAGTTTCTTACGAAAGAAACTCAACAACTTGCTTTCACTCCTGCTGTGTCAACCAAAGGTGAGTCGCTTCCGTACGGGTTGGGTTGGTTTACGCAAAACTACAAGGGCACGAAGATGCTCTGGCATTACGGCTACTGGACCGGCAACTCATCTTTTATTTTGAAGGTGCCCGAGCAAAACATCACGTTCATCATCATGGCGAACTCTGACAATCTCAGCCGTCCGACGGATCTCGGCTCGGGCGATGCGCTGAGCTCTGCGATAGCCATGGCTTTTTTGAGAACATTCATCTTCCCGGAGAAGTTTGGGGAGAACATTCCGGACATTAGTTGGAACGCTCCGGTTACAGAAGTAAAAAATCAGCTCAGTGCTGTAGCTAGTAAACCCTACGCCGATCTCTACCGCAAAGAACTGGTTACCAGGGTCAGGATCTATCAGAGCGTGGGACGCGCAACCGAAGTTGCGCCGCTGATGAAAATGTATGGCGAGATCTATTCCAAGCCTATGCCCGCTGATCTCGTGAAGCTGCCAGTGATTGCGCAGATCGTGCAAGTGCTGGACAACGAGGATAAAAGTTTGGCGTTTACTTTGGCCAAGAGCCAGGAGGTCCGTATTTTCGCCATCGGCGAAGGTCAGGGCGGTGAGATGTTTGACTACGGCTGGATCGAAGACGTCGACAAGGGGTCACGCGTTTGGGAGATGCAAGAGTCCAGGACTACACATGCAGGCGGTGCGGGTAAGAACAGGAAAATTGATGCGGTAATCACTCTACCTGCCGGAAACTACAAGTTGCGATACAAAACTGACGATTCGCACTCGTTCGACCACTGGAACAGTCTGCCGCCCGACATTAATTTTTGGGGAGTTGCCGTCTATAAGAATTGAGGCGAATACTGGCTTTGCAAAAGTTCAATGTCATCCAGCGAACGGCGCCAAACTCCTCAAAAGATTTTGAACGTGCTTGCCAGTCGCGAAAGCCGGTGTATTACCAAAACTGCGAACTTTTCGGATCCGTCTTCAGTACATAAAACATGCTCAATATCTTCCACGATCTGCGCTATGCATTCCGCTCGTTGCTTAAGCATCGCAATTTCACCACAGCCGCTTTACTAACGCTCGCTCTCGGCATTGGAATCAACACGGGCATCTTCACGCTCCTGTATTCCCTCGCATTCCGCGAGTTGCCAGTGAAGAACCCGGAGCGTGTGGTTAATGTCTACCAACGTCTTGAGGGTGAGTACTCGCGCGAAGTGGAAGGCAGTCCCTCTTTTTTGTCGTATGCCGAATACCTGAACTACCGCGATCGAGTTGACGGTCTCGCCGGTTTGGTAGCCTCATCAGACGTAAAACTGAACTTGGGCGGCAACACCGTTGAAAAGGTCAGCGGGCTAATGGTCACTGACAACTACTTTTCGGTTCTAGGCGGAACCAGCGCTCTTGGGCGCACCTTTTACGACAAAGAGTGCACGGTGCCTCTTCAATGTCCGATTGCAGTTCTGAGTTACGGTTTTTGGCAGCGTAGATTTGGATCTGACACCAGCGTCATCGGCACTTCAATCGCACTGAATCGCCAGCACTTCACTGTTGTTGGTGTCGCGGCGCCTGATTTTCGCGGAACTGAAATGACTGTTCCTGATGTCTGGCTTCCGCTGACGGCGCAGGAAGGCATCATGGCCGAAGGCAACTTTACCTCACGCCCTAATCTTAGCTGGTTAAGTGTGATCGGACGGTTGAAGGATATCGCCTCGGCGAAGCAGGTTCAGGCCCAAATGCAACTGGTGGCCTCGCAGCTCGACCTCGAGTATCCGGGACGAAAAACAATCGTCGATGTGATGCCCGGGTCATATCTCAACTCTCCCGAAGTTCGCAGTCAAGGCGCGCCAATAGCAATGCTGGTGATGGCAGCAGTTGGCCTCGTTCTTTTGATAGTGTGCGCCAACGTCTCAAATCTCATGCTTGCGCGCGGCTCCGCGCGTCGAAAAGAGATTGCTGTGCGACTTGCGCTCGGAGCGAGTCGCTGGCGTTTGATTAGACTCCTGATGACAGAAAGCCTTCTCCTTGCAGTGCTGGGCGGCATTGCAGGACTGTTTCTCTCGCTGGTTCTCCCTCCAATCCTGATCTCACTCGTTCCTGAGGTCGGCCTCGATATCGACTTGAAGCCGAACGTGACAGTCTTTCTTTACATGTTCGCGGTTTCGCTATTAACGGGTCTTGTATTTGGACTCGCGCCGGCAATTCAGTCGACAAAACCGGACCTGACTGTTGCACTCAGATCCGGAAACAGGACGCGCGTATCACGTCCGCACTTGCGAAATCTGTTGGTCGTTGGGCAGGTGGCGGTTTCGCTCGTGCTTCTGATTGGAGCAGGTCTATTAGTACGCACCTTACAACGCGCGCAATCCAGCGACGTTGGGTTTGATAGTAAGAACCTCATTGTTCTATCGATGGACCTGTCGGCCCTGGGTTACGACGAGTCTCGCGTTGCCACACTTCGCGCGCAACTCGCGGAACGTTTGCAAGCCTTGCCGGAAGTGAAAGAGATGAGCAGCGCCGAAATCATGCCTTTTGCCGGCAGGCGAGACGATGCGATCGACATCGACGGCGAAGGAGCAGGCATCAGCGTGAACTCTAACCGTGTGTCTCCAGAATATTTCGAAACTCTTGGTATTCATCTGCGGCGAGGTCGCGAGTTTACGGAAGAAGATGTACGCATTGGACAATCACCGGCGGTCATAACGCAGGCGATGGCCAATCGTTTCTGGTCAGACGCAGATCCGATCGGAAAACATTTCAGGGACGGTGATGGAAACTCGCACGAGATCGTTGGCGTTGTCAGCGATATCAGTAGCACGCATGTAGGTAAACTGGATGGACCATTATTTTATACAACGGGTTCACTCGCGCAGTTAGGGGAACACAGTTTTCTCCTGCGAACCAATGGGAATGTGAATTCGAGTTTGAATGCGGTCAGAGAAGCAGCGCGCTCAATGGATAAAGATGCTTTTGTTACTGTCGAACCACTCGAAGAAAATGTGAGACGAGCGTTGGAACCAGCGCGAACAGGCGCGTGGTTTTCCAGCACCGTAGGTTTGCTCGCATTGATTATCGCGGCAACTGGTATCTACGGAATGTTGTCTTATAACGTTATTGAGCGGACCAGCGAAGTAGGCATTCGGATGGCACTCGGCGCACAGCGACGAAGCGTTATATTGCTGATTGTCGGCGACGGAATGAAGCTCGCGGTGACCGGAACAGCGATCGGTCTCGCGGTTGCGGTGATATTGACTAGGGTTTTGGGCTCGGTGGTATTTGGCGTGGCGACAACAGACGCTCTCGCTTTTGCCATAGTCGCAACCGGCGCACTTGTGGTCGCATTACTTGCCTGCTATATACCCGCGCGTCGCGCCACGAAGGTTGATCCGTTGGTTGCGTTACGTCGCGAATGATCTTGCGACTCAAAATCGGGAACATTAAGACTGCCACATCGTGAACTAAACCATCGATCTCGCGGCGAGATACGTGAGAATCCATCCTCAGTCCTCGCCAAACCCGTGGACAGCGATCCTTCAACAGGAAAGCCCATGCGAACCTTAATCACCCTCCTGATCACTGTCATCTCGTTTGCTTCCCTTGCTGTGGCCCAGTCGAAAAAAGACAAGATCGAAATCGGCGTTCAATCAACCTCGCTGACATTATTTCCGCCCGATGTTTCGGGCGACCAAACCCAGGTTGGGATCGGTGGCAGGGTTGGTTACAACATCAACCGGTCCATCGCTGCCGAGGCTGAGATTAATTTCTTCCCTCAGAAACAACTAGTGTTTACATCGGATGGCAGCTCAATTCAGGCGCAATTTGGAGTGAAGATTGGGAAGCGCTTTGAGAAGTTCGGACTGTTTGGCAAGGTGCGGCCCGGTTTCATCAGCGTGAATAGAGTCTTCTCCTTCGTACCGGGACAGCAGTTGCCCGGCTTAGTGCCGAACTTAAAGATAGAGCGCGAGACTTTCTTCTCTACTGATTTCGGAGGCGTTTTGGAGTTGTATCCCTCGAGCCGCATTCTCGTCAGATTCGATGCCGGCGATACCGCCATTCGACACCCTGAGCTATTGCTCCCGTTGGATTTCGGAGGTCCGCTGGTCCAGGTGCGTCCGGCAAAATTCAGTCACAATTTCCAGTTCACTGCCGGGGTCGGATTTCGTTTAGGAGACTTTCCTGACGAGGACCACGATGACACGACGGCCCATGACACGGAAGAAACAAAAAGATTTGAAGTCGGAGTGCAATTCACCTCCTTATTCGTTAACCCGGCGAATTCACAGGGCTTTCTCTTCTTTCCACGCGTACATGTCGAGCCGGGATTCGGCGGCAGAGTCACCTTCAACCTGAATAAAAGTATCGCCTTCGAAGCCGAAGGAAACTATTTCACTCGCGAGCTGTTTAGCTTCCCTGACGGTGGCCACATGTTTCAGGGACAGTTTGGCGGGAAGGTTGGGAAGCGGTTTGATAGATGGGGTGTCTTCGGCAAAGCCCGACCGGGATTCGTCGGCTTCAGTCGAGTCTTACAAAATCGGTTCGGAATCCAGGTCGGGCAGCCGCTTACTTTTGAGAGAAGACTCTACCCATCAATCGATGTTGGTGGAGTGGTAGAGTTTTACATTTCTCCTCGCTGGATGGCGCGCTTCGATGTTGGCGACACCATAATTCGTTACGGTGAGATCAGCTTGCCTGGCGCGCCCGCGTCCTTCACGATACCAAGCGAGACGCGCCACAATCTTCAAGTGTCATCCGGAATCGGTTTTCGTTTTTAGATCGGGACGGTGTTCGATTCCACTCGCCCAGACCAGGCCTCTTTCTATTCAATGCGCGTTGTGTAGAGAATAAAAATATCTCCGATGTCGATCAGGCCATGCCCACTGTTAATGCTGAATATCAATTCATTTTGGCTTAGAAGCTGGCCCGCCGGAATGATCGTCTGCCAGTCGACAGGCACATTATCCGGAAAAGTGTACTGGATGAGGGGTTGCGGCTGGCTTCCGAAGCGAACTCTTAAAGTTGGCTTACCATTGTAGTGATGGGTACGGAAGAAAAGGACGTTAGGCCCGCTGATCAAGCCGGGAACCTGAATATTCTGAATATGAACATCGGTCGGACCGTGCGCTGGATCGATTCTAACTGATCCGCCGCCGTTGACGACCACATACCGTGCAGCTACTTGATTGGTTGCCATCGATTTGTCCTCCTAATAACTCAGTCTCATAAGGAAGTGAGGGAACGTTGAAAAATATTTCAGCGTGGCTCCGAGGATCATGATGAAAATATTCTCGTTTACTTGTAGTTATCGCTGAACCCACCGCATTGATCGTCAGTCGGTTACGATCGCAATCGGAAATTCAAACGAAAGGAAGTACAAATGACTGACGAAATCGTATCGGCGAACAAAGAACTCGTTCGCCGGTTCTACAAAGAGGTGTATGTTGATTGGAATATGGCGCTCGTGGATGAGGTTGTGTCACCGCTGTTCACGTCCCACGATTGGCCGAAGGGCAGCGCGACTGGTCCGAAAGGTTTCCGGGATTATTACGCAGCTATACGATCGGCGTTACCCGACGCCCGGTATGAAGTCGACGATCTAATTGCGGAAGGTGACAAAGTGGTGGTCCGTTGGCGACTACTCGGAACGCATAAGGGCGACTTCCGCGGCATTGCTGCCAGTGGCCGCGAGATCGCGCTCAAGGGGATCGCAATCTACCGCATCCAGGCCGGCAAGCTGATGGAACGCTGGGTTGTATCCGACCTTCACGGTGTGCTCGAGGAAATCAAAGGATCTTCGCCACCGAAGACGAGTCGTGGAGCTGGCGCTTAAATACTCACAGTTGCAGACAATCATCCGCTTTGAAAATGTACGGCGAAGGTGTTTGCTAATTTCAACCCAGGGTTCGAGCTTGCGAGAACCCTGGGTAACACATAGATAAAAATCAACAGTGAAAGGGCTTGCCTTCGGCGTATTCAGTCGTGACGTGCTCGACGCCGATCACGGTAGAAGTCCCGCACGTCCGCGCGGCGATCACGTCGATCAAGTCTCAAATCGCGATTGTCGTGCCGGATATCACGCGTGTCGCTCCTGATGTCTCTCCGGTCCGCGCGCAATTCCGCTCGCGAATCTCCTTCACGTCTATCTTCCCTGAACTCACGAATATCCTGGTGACGGTCGCGATAATCCGCGCGCAAATCGCGCCGATCCGATCGGATGTCTCTTGTGTCAGAACGAATATCGCGCCGATCCTCACGCAGGTCCCGACGTTCCCCCCGATCGATATGCCGGTATTGGGCCATCCCAACACTGCCTGAAAAACAGACCATTCCGGCAAGTGACAATACGACGCCAAATAGTCTTCTACTCATTCCTCAGTCCTCCATTTCCGAATCAATATTTTTTGGTGGCGCTTCGACAAAACACCTGGAGGAGAGAAAGCCCTTAACCACCATCACTGAGGATTAGACGCGGCACTC
>DATEWS010000635.1:0-4210 GCA_035257785.1 Pyrinomonadaceae bacterium | reverse complement strand
CGCCGTCGCCCAGGTTACTTCGTAAACGTAACGGCAGGCAGATCAGTTCATAGCGGCCTGCCGGAACCTCGCTGAGATCTAAACCTTCGAGAATGATCACGCCGTGCGAGAGCAGCGCGAGGTGTGTTTCATGTTTCGCTGAATCGAATTTCTCGATCGAGAGATAGTCGATACCGACGAGCTTCATCCCTCGTCGGACCAGAGTCTCGGCTGCTTTCAAAGCGAGATAAGTGAAGTCTTCGTGAAACTGGAGTTCGGGTTCACTCCAGAACGCGGAGTTGCGTGTTTTGAAGAGTATGCGCTCTGCGCCGGGTGAACAGTGGGCCAGCACAAACTCTTCGTCAATCGCGTGAATATCTTCCGGAACTGCAATCACTTCGGCTGCGCCGATCAACACTTCAAGATTTAACGACTCGAGCTTTTCGGCGCCTTCGATGAAGTGTGCCGGAGCGTCCACGTGTGTCGCAGTGTGAGCGCCGAAGTTGAGCATCGAAACACTCGCGCTGTCGCCGGCAGCTAAACTTCTCCAGTTCGTTAGATTGACCGAAGGATCGCCGGGCCAGGTCGGCAACTCATTAAAAATCGGCACCGTCACGTCGTAAATCGGCATCCGCGAATAGTACATTTGATCAGTGAATTGTAGTAGCGTATTTTTTAGCCGTGAACTTCAGACTTGCTGCTTCGAGCTACCTAAATTCCGCGCCTTTAATCTGGAGCTTTTTATACGGACCACACCAGGGCAGTGTCGACTTCGTTGAAGCCGTGCCCGCGCGTTGCGCGCAAATGCTGGCCGAATCGTCAGTCGAGGGCGCGCTCGTGCCGGTGATCGAGTATCAGCGAATTGCCGGTGGTTCGCTCGTGCCGAATGTTTGCGTTGGTTCGCGAAAAGAGGTGCTGAGCGTCGTCCTGGTTTCAAAGAACAAACACCTGGAAAATATTCGCAGCGTCGCGTTGGACGAATCGTCACGCACGTCAGTGACGCTCGTGAAAGTCATCTTTCGAGAGTTTCTGGACCACGAGCCCGAATGGACCATGCGCGCTCCCAATCTCGAGCAGATGCTCGAAAAGAACGATGCCGCGCTCATCATCGGCGATCCGGGAATGACGTTTCCGCGTCGAGGGTTGAACGTCTGGGACATGGCGAGTTTGTGGAAGCACCACACCGGGCTGGGCTTTGTCTTTGCGATGTGGATGGTGCGCGACGATGCAATCGACCGCGCGCGTTTAGTGGATTTTTCAGGCGTGCGCGATGAAGGCGTCGCACACATCGAGGAGATCGTGCGTTCGTATCGGGACAAAATTCCGATGCCAGTCGAAGAGCTGCGAAACTACTTGACGGAAAACATCGTTTTCAAAGTAGATGAGTCGATGGAAAAAGGCTTGCGGCTCTATTTTGAATTGGCGTTCAAGCACAAGTTGATTGAAAAGGTAAAGCCTTTGAGGTTCATTTAGGTGAGCTGGTTTTCTCACGCAGGGGCGCAACGGCGCAACGGCGAGTTAACATCTTTAACATGAGCTTTGCGCCGCTGCGCCGCCGCGTGAGAAACTTTCATAGATCATGTCGAACATTCAACCAATTCTCGATCGCGTGCTCGCTGGTCAGCGAATGAGCGTTGAAGAATGCACGCTGCTCCTTGAATCACACGACATCGCGCGGATGGGCGCCGCAGCGGACGAGGCACGCGCTCGCCGGCATCCGGACAACATCGTCACCTACATCATCGATCGCAACGTCAACTACACCAACGTCTGTAACGTCGTTTGCGCGTTCTGCGCGTTCTATCGCCGGCCCGGCGCGCCCGACACTTACGTTCGCACCTTCGACGAGATCTGCAGGAAGATCGACGAGACGATCGCGCTCGGTGGCACTGGCGTGCTGATGCAGGGCGGGCTGCATCCTGACTTCGGCATCGAGTGGTACGAAGATCTGCTCCGCTCTCTGCGTGAAAGATATCCGAACTTTCAACTGCACTGTTTCTCGCCGCCAGAGATTCACAACATTCACCTGATCTCGAAACTCGACTACGAGACCATCATGGGCCGTCTTAAAAAAGCCGGACTCTACAGTCTACCCGGCGGTGGCGCAGAGATTCTCGACGATGAAGTGCGTAAGCGCGTTTCAACGAAGTGTACGACTGACGAGTGGTTGGACGTGATGCGTGCGGTCCATCACGTCGGACTGCGCTCGACGGCAACGATGATGTTCGGTATCGGCGACCGAATCGAACATCGCGTCCGGCATCTGCAACGCATTCGTGATCTACAGGACGAGACGGGCGGCTTCACCGCGTTCATCCCGTGGACATTCCAACGCGAGAACACGGCGCTCGGACGCAAGATCAAAGATGAGCCGACTGGTGTGGATTATCTGAAAATGCTGGCGGTTTCGCGGCTATTTCTCGACAACATCGAAAACTTCCAGTCGTCGTGGTTGACGCAGGGTTTACGTCTCGGACAAGTCGCGCTGCGTTTTGGAGCCAACGACATGGGCTCGATCATGATCGAGGAAAACGTCGTCTCAGCAGCCGGCGCTCACAATTGCGCAGACGAACAGATGCTTCAGTTCCTGATCCGTGAGGCAGGCTTCATCCCGCAGCAACGCGACATTCTCTACCAACATATAAACCGCGGATGAACGCAGATATACGCTGATCTGCGTTCATTCCAGTGAATCCGTGGCTAGATCACTGCAAAGTCGAACTGCTCCTGGTGAATCGTCGCATCGCTGGTGATGTCGATTGGACCAAGATAGTCTTCAATCTCCACCATCACGTCGCGCTCGCTCGAGCGTAGCGCTTTCGCCACGTCCGGATTGATCCGCAGCGTGATCTGCTTGTTGTCCCGGTCGCCGTTGAACTCTTTCGCCAAACGTCGTGACTCTTCAAGCAACTCGTAACAGATCGTCTGCGGCGACTTCACGAGCCCGGCGCCCTGGCAGTACGGACACGGGGAGCAAAGCGTTCGTTCGAGCGACTGCTTCACGCGCTTGCGCGTCATGATCACCAGACCAAAGTCGTTGAATGAAAGCACCTTCGTCGGCGACTTGTCGTTGCGCAATGCATCCTGAAGCGATTGCATCACTTTTTGACGGTTGCGACGCTCTTCCATGTCGATCAGGTCGAGCACGATGATGCCGCCGAGATCGCGCAGGCGAATCTGTCTGACGATCTCCTCAACTGCTTCGAGGTTCGTGCGCGTAATCGTATCTTCGAGACGACCACTGCCACGCCCCACAAACTTGCCGGTATTGACGTCGATCGCCACGAGCGCTTCCGTCTGATTGATCACGAGATAACCGCCGGACTTGAGCCACACGCGTGGCTTGATCGCTTTATCGATCTCACCCTGCACGCCATACGCCTCCAGAATCGGCTGCTCTTTCGTGTAAAGCTTAACGCGCTTCACGAGACGAGGCTGGATCCGGTTGATGAACTCAACGATCGCCTGGTACTCCTCTTCCGAGTCAACACGAATCGATTCGAAGTCGTCCGAAAGCTGATCGCGCAACAGTCGTTGGACCAGATCGAGGTCGCGATGGACCAGGGCCGGAGCTTTCGACTTCTCAGCAGTGCTCCTGATGTCGAGCCACGTGCGCACGAGATAACGAACGTCATCGCGCAGTTCCTTCTCACTGATGCCGACGCCCGCGGTGCGTACGATAAAACCGCCCGACGGGATGTCTTCCTCGGCGCGGATCGTTTGGATCAACTTGCGCAGGCGATGGCGCTCGTTGTCAGACTCAATCTTGCGCGACACACCGACGTGTTCGACTGTCGGCATGTAGACCAGAAACCGTCCGGGCAGCGCGATGTGTGAAGTGATGCGCGCGCCTTTCTTCGCGATCGGCTCCTTCGCGATCTGAACGAGTATTTCCTGCCCTTCACTCAATAGATCGGTGATGGCCGGCTGATGTCGCTCGCGTCGCGATTGGCCGCCGGCGTTGCGGTGTCCACGCTGCTGGCGCTGGTCGCGCTGATCCCGTTGTCGCTGGCGACTGGGTTCCGGCGCTGGTGGTGGCGCCAAAACTACTTCTTCCTGCGGCTCGGCAACCTGAATCTCCTCGTCATGACCGTTTGAACGGTCATCGGCCTGGTCCACCTCAGCGCTCTGTGTTGGTTTGTTCTTGCTGGGGCGTCGCCGTCTTCGGCCACCTCTGCGAGTGGCAAACTCACCGCGCGACTGGCCTTCTGACATGCGCGCTTCCGAATCT
>DATEWS010000634.1:0-6327 GCA_035257785.1 Pyrinomonadaceae bacterium | reverse complement strand
AGGCGCATCCGATCACGCGCCTGAACGAAGACCGTGGTGCGAATCAGAAAACGTGGAATGACTTGCCGCCGGTCTCGATTTCGGAAGTGCTGACGAATGTTAAGCCGGGCGCTTCGGTGTTGCTTGAAGCGCGACGCATTGAGGGTTCTGGTCCAGCGGCGCCGTTGCTGGTCCAACAACGTTATGGTCGCGGGCAGACACTCGCGCTGACCGCAGCCGACACGTGGCGCTGGAAGATGCGCATGGATGCGAAGAGCAACGCGCACGAAACGTTCTGGCGCCAGATGCTGCGTTATCTCGTGAGCGGCACGCCCGACCAGGTCGATATTGACACTGAGAAAGAAGTTTATGCGCTTGACGATGCGGTCAACATTGTCGCGGACATTCGCGACAAGCATTTCAATCCGGTCGCTGATGCGCGTGCGACTGCGCGTGTGACGAAGCCGTCGGGCGCGGTGGTCGATGTGCCGTTGAAGTTTACGACGATCAACTCGGTGAACACGTACGTCGCGGAG
This sequence comes from Pyrinomonadaceae bacterium, assembly GCA_035257785.1. Classification (GTDB taxonomy): domain Bacteria; phylum Acidobacteriota; class Blastocatellia; order Pyrinomonadales; family Pyrinomonadaceae; genus PSRF01. The sequence continues at coordinate 5,812 of DATEWS010000634.1, read as the reverse complement.
TTCAAAGCGGATGAATTGGGCCAACACCAGATCGAGTTGACGGGGACGAGCGCGAGTCTCGGTACGTTGAGCGCGCATTCGAACATGCTGGTGAGTGATTTGAATCGTGAGTACTACGGCGCCGCGCAGAATAATGAACTGCTGAAGCGGATCGCGGCTGAGACTGGTGGGAAGTACTACACGCCCGCGGAAGCGCAGTCGTTATTAGACGATCTCATCTACCGGCAAACACCCTACTCGGAGCGGGTGACGAAAGATCTTTGGGACATGCCGGTGAATTTTATGTTGATTATCGGGTTGCTGAGTGCAGAATGGTTCTTGAGGAAGCGTGAGGGCCTCGCTTGATGTCACGGAATATTTCACACAAAGGCACAAAGGAGGACACAAAGGCACTGCGTTTTCTTGGTGGCTCTGTGTCTTCCTTAGCGCCTTTGTGTGAAACGGTTCTTTTGTTGCTCATATTGATGGTTGTCGGGGCGAGTGCGCAAAAGAAATCGGTGCCGGTTGATGCGAATAAGTTTGTGCTGATTATCAACGGTCCGGGTGGTGAGGCGGCGTACGCACAGCAGTTTGAGGAATGGACGGGGCAGTTGCGATCTGCGCTGACTGAGAAGTTCGGGTTTGACGGGAAGAACATCAGAACCCTTTCCGAAAAAGGCAATCCGCGCGCGACTGCCGACGAAGTTAAGAAAACCTTTGTTGAACTGAAGTCGCAACTCGACGCGAATAACGTGCTGTTCGTGTTTTTGATAGGACACGGATCGTTTGATGGCAAAGAAGCGAAATTTAATTTAGTGGGACCGGATCTTCCGGCGTCGGAGTACAACGCGATGCTCTCCGCGCTGCCGACGCGTCGCGTGGTTGTTTTCAATATGGCGAGCGCGAGCGGCGAGTTCATCAAGAGTCTCCCAGCGAAAGGACGCATCGTCATTACCGCGACGCGAAATGGGCAGGAAACAAATGCCACGCGCTTCGCAGGGTTTTTCATCTCGGCATTGAACGCTGCGGACGCAGACACGGATCAGGATGGACACATCTCCGTCCTCGAAGCGTTTGTTTACGCCAATCGCCTGACTGAAGATTTTTATAAACGCGCGGGGCGGCTCGCGACCGAGCACGCGTTGCTCGACGACAATGGCGATGGGGTGGGGCATGACAAAATCGAAGCCGGAGAAGGACTGCTCGCTCGTGCGACTTACCTCGACTCGCTCAGCGTCGACGAAGCAGCGGCGACCGCGGCAACCGGAAGACTGATGAAAGAACGCACGCGTCTCGAAGGTGAGATCGAGCAACTCATCGCGCGCAAGGCAAACATGCAAGAGGCTGAGTACGAAGCGACGCTTGAGCGGTTGTTTATTGAACTCGCCAAAGTGAATCGATCCATCAAGCAGGCAGGAACATGAAGCAGTTTCACGCAACGGCGCAGCGGCGCAACGAACATTTCTACTTGAACGCGACTCTTGCGTTGCGTCGCTGCGCCGCCGCGGGAGCACTGCTTCTCTTCGTCCTTAATGTCTTCGCGCAAACACCCGAAGCGCGCAGTCCCGCAGAACAACGCGCCCTCCTGCGTGGCTACATCGAAACTGGTCGCTACACGGAAGCCGAAGCAACCGCCAAACGCTTCCTCCAAAAATCACCCGACGCCGGCCCCGTGCGTCACGAGCTCGCTGAAACATACGCAATCACCGGTCGCTACACGGAAGCCATCACCGAGTTCGAACGCGCCGCCGCCGACCCCACTATCAAACTCGAGAGTGATCTGCGTCGCGCAGAAGTTCTCGATCTGATCGGACAGGACGCTCCGGCCAAAGCCATTTACGAAACGTTCGTCAAGCTCTACACCGACAACGATCCGCGCACCGCTCGCGAACTGACACTCGTCGCACGCGCGCTCACACATCTCGAGCGCTACCAGGACGCAAACGACATGTACCGGTCAGCAATCGAAGCTGACTCCAACTATCTCGACGCACAACTCGGCGCCGCCGAACTGTTCACCGAGAAATACGCCTACAGCGACGCCGCGCTCTTTCTCGACGACGCATTCAAGATCAACCCAAACAGCGCGCGCGCTTATCTTGATCTCGCGCGCAACAAGCGTCTCGATGGCGATACTGAAGCGCCACTCTCACGCGCCCTTACAATCAACCCGAACTTCGTCGAAGCACTCGCGCTCAAGGCCGCACTCGCGCTCGAAGCCAATCAACTGGACGCCGCCTCCACCGAGATCGACAAAGCTTTAAAGATCAACCCGCGTTCACTCGACGCACACTCGCTGAAAGCCGCGTTGCTCTATCTCCAGGACAAAGATTTCGAACCCGAAGTCGCAGCCACACTCGCCATTAGTCCAAAGTATGGCGGCGTCTTCAACACGCTCTCCCACTACGCGACGATAACGCGTCGCACCGAACAGGCAGCGCAGTTCGCGGGCCGCGCAATCGAGATCGCGCCGCGCTTATGGGACGCACATCTCAGTCTCGGCATGGCGTTGCTGCGGCTGGGCCAGATGGAACCCGGACGCGAAGCAGTCGAGAAGGCTTTCAAAGGCGACCCGTTCAACATTTGGGCCAAGAACACGCTCGACCTGCTCGACTCCATGCGCGACTTCAAAGAAACGAAGCGTGGTCCATTTATCATTAAAGCCTCGGCGCAGGAAAGTGACGTGCTCTCGCCGTACGCCGCGAACTTGCTCGAAGAAGCCGCCGCCAAGTTGACGGCGAAGTATCGCTTCACGCCGAAAGGTCCGATCATCATAGAGATCTTTCAGAACCACGAAGACTTCGCAGTGCGCACGCTCGGCATGCCCGGACTCGGCGCGCTGGGAGTCTGTTTTGGATTCGTGATCGCACAGGATTCTCCATCGGCGCGTGAAGCGGGTGAGTTCAACTGGGGCAGCACACTCTGGCACGAGTACACGCACGTCATCACCTTGCAGATGACTGAATACCGCATTCCGCGCTGGTTCTCGGAAGGACTTTCAGTTTACGAAGAGCGACGCGCGCGACCGGGTTGGGGCGACGATTGGAACCCGCTGTTTGTGCGCGCGTTTACGGAGAAACGGTGGTTCAAGATCGCTGATCTCGACGCGGGCTTTCAACGTCCAAAGACTCCGGCTGATGTGCCGATTGCTTATTTTCAGGCGTCGCAGGTTTGTGAGTTTATCGCCGAACGTTACGGCTTCGACTCGATCCTTCGCATGCTGGCGCTCTATCGCGACAAGGCAAAAACGCCCGATGTGCTGCAACAGGTTTTGAAGTTGAGCGAGACCGATTTCGATCGCGAGTTCATGGCTTATGTTGAGTCGAAAGTGAGACCATTGCAGCAGGCGTTGAACACACCGAGCAACGTCGTCGCTTCGCTCACGAAAGAAGAAGTGCTCAAGCGGCTCGCGACTGAAGATACGTTTGCGCTTCGCGTTCGCGCCGCTGAATTGCTTGCTGCTGACGGTGACACGCAAGCAGCAGTCACGCATTACATGCGCGCGCTCGAACTCTTTCCTTACGTCACCGGCGCGGGAAATCCTTACGAGTCGCTGGCGAAACTGCTGGAACAGAAAGGCGATGCGGCGCAGGCGGCGAAGGTGCTCGAAGGATTAGTGAAGACTGACGAGAACAATCTCGAAGCGCTCAAAAACATTGCGCGCATTCGTCTCGCGCTGGGCGAGCGCCAGCAGGCGCTCGACGCGTTGCAGGCGAGTTTCTATATCAGCCCGTTTGATTACAAGCTGCACACGCAAGCGGGCGAGTTGAGTGTCGAGCTGAAAGATTATGCGAAAGCGTTGACGGAGTTTCAGGTGGTCCTCGCCTTGACGCCGCCGAACGTGGCCGAGGCAAACTACAATGTCGCGTCCGCGTATTACGCGTTGGGCCGTCAGCCGGAGGCGAAGCGCGCCGTGTTGCGCGCCCTCGAAGCTGCGCCGCGCTACGAGAAAGCACAGGAGTTACTGTTACGAATCGTGGGACAATAAACCAGGAGCAGGAGCAGCATGCAAGAGCAGTTCAGATTTTCCTGCTCCTGCAAACTGCTCCTGCCCCTGACAAACGAGGCAAAAATGGCGGTTGATCAACTCACTATTACTGACGAGCAGTTGCTCGACAAACTCGGTTCGGCGCGCGAGGAGTTGTTGCGCGAAATCAGAAAGGCCATCATCGGCCAGGACGAAGTTGTCGAACAGGTGCTGCTCGCGCTCTTTGTCGGTGGTCACTCGATCATCACCGGCGTTCCGGGCCTTGCAAAGACTTTACTCGTACGCACAATCGCCAACGTTCTCGATCTCTCGTTCAAACGCATTCAGTTCACTCCCGACTTGATGCCTGCCGACATCACCGGAACCGAGATCATCGAAGAAGATCGCGCCACCGGACGGCGCGCGATGCAGTTTATCCCTGGTCCAATTTTCGCCAACATCGTTCTAGCTGACGAAATCAATCGGACGCCGCCGAAGACGCAGGCAGCGTTGCTTGAAGCGATGCAGGAAGGTCGCGTGACTGTGCAGGGTGTTAGTTATGATCTACCGCGACCATTTCACGTGCTCGCGACGCAGAATCCGATCGAGATGGAAGGCACGTATCCACTGCCCGAGGCGCAGCTCGATCGGTTTATGTTCAACGTGAAGATTGGTTACCTGCCGGAAGAAGAGGAAGTCGCGGTTGTTAAGCAGACGACGTCGCCGCAGGATTATGTTTTTCGACGGCTGATGTCGGCGGATGAGATCATCGCGTTCCAACGACTCGTGCGTCAGGTGCCTGCTTCAGACACTGTCGCGCGTTATGCCGTGCGGCTAGTGAACGCGAGTCGTCCGGGAACGCCCTCAGCGCCTGAATTCGTGAACAAGTGGGTGACATGGGGCGGGTCGCTTCGCGCTTCGCAGTTTTTGATCTTTGGTGGCAAAGCACGCGCGATCCTGCGCGGGCGTTACAACGTTTCGTGTGAAGACGTGCGCGCTGTCGCGCCCGCGGTGCTGCGCCATCGCGTGCTGTTAAACTTTCAGGCTGAAGCGGAAAAGGTTGATTCGGACCAGGTGATCAAGAAACTCATCGAGGCCGTTCCCGAACCCAAGAGCGGTTTGTAAAAAGGAGCTGGAGCAGAATACAGGAGCAGGCACGGTCTCCTGCTCCTGCCCGCTGGTCCTGGAAACAGATTTATGGCAACACCTGCGACCTCAACAAGATTTCTCGATCCCGAGTTGCTCGCGCGCGTCGGTTCGCTCGAACTACTCGCGCGCACGGTCGTTGAGGGTTTCATGTCGGGTCTGCATCGCTCGCCGTTCACGGGTTTCTCGACTGAGTTCACCGAGTATCGCCAATACAATCCCGGCGACGATCTGCGTTATCTCGATTGGCGTCTGCTCGCGCGCACCGATCGTTACTTCATCAAAAAGTATCGGGCCGACACGAACACGCAGTGTCACTTACTCATTGACACGAGCGCGTCGATGAACTACGCGCACGCGAGCCCGGTAACGAAGTTGCAGTACGCGCAGTTTCTCGCGGCGTCGCTGGCTTACTTGTTGAATCGACAGCAGGATGCCGTTGGGCTCGTGGCTTTCGCAGACAAGGTCCACACACACGTGCCGGCGCGCAATCGTACCGGGCACATGCGCACGATCTTTGGCAATCTCTCGATGATTGAGCCTGGCGGCGAAACGGATCTGGCGGCGTCGTTGCATCAACTCGCGGAGATACTGACGCGTCGCGGCATCGTCGTTGTTATTTCAGACTTTTACGATCAGGCGGATCGACTTGGTGAAGCGTTCCAGCACCTGCGTTTCAAGGGGCATGATGTGGTCGCGTTTCAAGTGCTCGATCAAAAC
>DATEWS010000633.1:0-5392 GCA_035257785.1 Pyrinomonadaceae bacterium | reverse complement strand
CTCCCCAACCGGCGAGATCGCGGTAGCGCCGCTCCATCTCGGCGACGGCCCATTTGAGCGAACGCGCCGCAAGTTTCGGATCAACGATGATCGGCGTCGCGAGGTGCGGAATGTCTTCGTAAAGACCGAGCTCCAGTCGCTTCGGATCGATCAGGATGAACTTAACTTCATCGGGACGTGCGCGATAGAGAATCGAAACGATGAGCGCGTTGACGCCGACCGACTTACCCGAACCCGTCGTACCGGCGATCAAAAGATGCGGCATCTTCGCGAGGTCGGCGACGTAGTTGAGGCCGTCGATCGTTTTGCCCAGCGCAATCGTCAGTTTCGAAGCTGACTCGCGGAACGGTCGCGACTCAATCACTTCGCGCAAATAGATCGTTTCGCGACGTGGATTCGGAACTTCGATCCCCACGTGCGGCTTGCCGGGCATGCGATCGATGCGAATCGACTCCGCTTTCAACGCCAAACACAAATCGTCAACGAGCGAAACTACGCGCGAATACTTCACACCCGGATCGGGTTTGAATTCGTAGGTCGTAACAACCGGACCCGGACAGATGTGCTTGATCTGTCCCGTAACATTGAACTCTTTACACTTCTCGGCCAGTCGTGTGGCGAGTCCGAGTAACTCGGTGTCAGCCTGCTCGCTGTGCGGCGGCGCTTCATTCAGGAATTCAAGCGGCGGCAGACCGTAATCGTTGTAGTCAACTCGACGGCTCGCGTCGAACGGCAGTTTGCCTGTTGCAGGCGCTTCGGCTTTGACGCGCAAGACCGACGCGCCTTTGACCATCTCTTTCGCGTCGTCTTCATCAACATCGTCCACATCGATGTCGAGCGTGCGTCTTGCTGGGCGACTTGGCGGAGGCGGAACAGCTACGCCAACACTTGCGCCCGCGCTCGCAGCAGCAGCTACGCTCGCTTGCGGTTCGGCAACGGTCCGGCTGGTCTCACTGCGAATCACTGCCGGCCGTTGCTCTGCAACAGCCGCGGCCGGTTCCTTCATGAAGTCGGCCACCCGCTCTGCCGGCGTCAGATTCAGCGTCTGCTTCAGCGCACTTCGAGCTGCCTCGCGCTCGGCCTTGATTGCAGCCTTCGTTTCTCTCTTCAACTTTGCGGCTTCCGCGCGCATCTGTCGCCAGGCGCGGAATCGTTCCGGCAACTTGCCGACGAACGCGAAGCGCGTGCTCATCACGTTGACAATAATTTCGTAGGCTCGAACGAACGAGAAGTTCGTCGCCAGCAGTAAACCACTGGCCGCAATCGCGATCAGCAACACCGTCGCTCCGACGTTACTCAGTCCACTCGCTAAACCTTGCGCGATCACGGCGCCGAGTAATCCACCGGGTTGCACACTCGAATCAAACAACGGTCGCAAATGCGAGATCGAAAGCAACGAGGCGGTGGCCGCAACCAGCACGACCAGCCCGACGATTCGCGTCCACGGGCGATGAGTGCCGCGCGGATGAAGACGTCGCCACGCAGCCGCGAATAGAAGCAGCGGCAACAGGTACGCAGCGAGGCCGATGAACTGAAGCGCAGTAGCTGCAACGTTCGCGCCGATCGATCCGGCCCAGTTCTGTGTTTGTGCCTGGCCGGCTGAGTTCCACGACGGATCATTTGGATAGAACGCCGCTGAGATCAGGCAAAGCGCGAGCAGCAGTCCGAGTGCGACAAACAGAATCGCGAGGATCTCGCTGCCACGACCTGCGCGCGGGATGATCACGCGCGGCCTCTCTTCGATGTGTGTAGTAGTTGCCATTTAAACTCCAAACGCAAACTGAAAGACTTTACGCTGCCTTGCGAGCCAGCAGGTAAGCCTTGATGAAGTCGTCGATGTCGCCGCCGAGCACTGCCTCGACGTTACCTCGTTCCAGTTTAGTGCGAGTGTCTTTTACCAACTGATAGGGCGCGAGTACATAACTTCTGATTTGCGACCCGAATGAAATGTCGGCTTTGTTGGCTTCGAGTTCGGCAGTTTCAGCCCGCCGTCGTTCCAACTCGAGTTCATAAAGACGTGAGCGCAGCACCTGCATGGCAACTGCTCGATTCTGGTGTTGTGAACGTTGATTTTGACAGGACACGACGATGCCTGTCGGTATGTGTGTAATGCGAACGGCGGAGTCGGTGGTGTTGATGTGTTGACCACCGGCGCCGGTCGCGCGGTAGGTGTCGACGCGCAAGTCTTTGTCGTTAATCTCGACTTCGATGTCCTCGTCAATTTCGGGATAAACGAAAAGCGAAGCGAATGACGTATGCCGCCTCGCCGCCTGATCAAATGGCGAGATACGGACCAACCGGTGCACACCGGCTTCAGCAGCAAGCAGTCCGTAGGCGTATTCGCCTTCAACTCTGAACGTGACGCTCTTCAGTCCGGCTTCCTCGCCCGGTTGATACTCGAGCACCTCAGCCTTAAAGCCGCGTTGCTCGGCCCACTTCAGATACATGCGCAGCAGCATCTCGGCCCAATCCTGCGACTCGGTACCGCCTGCGCCCGGATGAACAGTGCAAATAGCATTACGACGATCGTTGTCGCCGGCGAGTAGCATTTCAGTCTCGGCCTGACTCAAGTCGTGCTCGAGTCGTTCGAGTAACGATTGCAGTTCCTTGATCGACGTTTCGTCTTCCTCTGCAAACTCAAAGAGCACTTCTGCGTCGGCGACCTGCGCTTCGAAATATTCCTGGCGTTCAATCTTCTTTTCGACGCGGCTACGAACCTGCAACAGCTTCTGCGCTGCCTCTTGATCGTTCCAGAAATCGGGCGCCGAGGCCTGTGCCTCGATCTTGTTCAACTCCTCGCGACGTGCCGGGACATCAAAGAAACCTCCCGAGTTGTTCTACCCGCGCGCGCAGGTCGTCAAACGAAGTCCGCAGTTCCTGAATCGATAAATTATCCATTTCGAAGTCTCAATTAATTGACCATGGGCGGCCACGGAGTGCCGCCCCTACAACGATAACCATCAGCGCCGCGCAAATCTGTACGAACAGATCGCCGTGATCGGTGTAACCAGTGTCTCTTCCGTCCGATGGATCAGCGGACCAGATTCTCACGTCGGCTTCGAACGGTCTGGTCAGATCCTCAATCACACCACGCGCGTTGATTCGTGCAGTCAGGCCACTATTCGTAACGCGCAGCACCGGCCGTCCATTCTCAACAGCGCGAAAGATCGCATTCGCGAGATGCTGTCTCATCACCGCAGTCGGGCCGAGATAGCCGTCATTCGAAATATTGATCAGCACGTTCGCGCCATCTTTCGTCAATCGACGCGCGATCCACGGGTACGCCGACTCAATACAGATGAAGACGCCTGCACGTCGACGCGCGCCGAACGGCATCAGCGTGTACTTGTCGCCCGGTGTGAAATCACCGACGAGTCCACTTATCAAAGACGCTCCCGGTAACCATTGTGGGAGCGGCACATATTCGCCAAACGGCATTAGGCGAATCTTATCATACTGCGAGATCACGCGGCCCTCTTCATTTATGAGCAGCGCGGAATTGTAGGCGCCGTCCGGCGGAGCGGGCTCGAGCGAGTTGAAGAGCAGCGACGTGTGATTCTCTCGCGTGAAGTCAGTGACAAACTCCCGAAACGATCTATCGGAAGCATAGGTGAAGTTCATCGGCGACTCCGGCCAGATCACGAGCCGTGGTCCAGGATGATCGCCGAGGCTCTTGAGACCGTTGGTGCTCAACAACACATGCCGTTCGCGTAACTCGTTCAGCTCCGCGACAGTCTTGACGATGTTCATGGGCACGTTTGGCTGCACGGCCACGACCCTGACGTCGTCTTCGACTGAATAGATGTAATCGGTGATCGTCGAGTTGAAGACCGCCTCCGCCATCACGAGTGCGACAGCTAATGTTGTCAGCACTGCCGCCGCGATGGTCCATCGCGTTCGTCTCAAAACCAGCAGAGCGATCACCGCATTGATCGCGACGATCAGAAAACTGATTAGGTAAACCCCGCCCCATCTCGCCGGCTGGATCAGGAACGCGTGAAAGGCTTGCGAGTAACCGAGTGCGTTCCAGAGCTGGCCGGTCACGCCGAGGCGAACCCATTCAAGCGCGGTCCAAAGGATCGGCGCCAGCAGGATGGCGAGGGCGCCCCACTTTCGAATCGCGAGTGCGGTTAGTGAAGCGAATACGCCGTGAAAGACACCGATGACGAGCGCGCCCGGGATTAACAGTAAATAAGCCACGACGGTGGGAACGCCGCCGTAATGAATCATCGAGTAAGTAAGCCAGTAACAGGTCAGGTAGAAGAAGACTGAGCCTGTTGCCCAACCGAGTATGAAAGCGGGTAAAGGAGACGGCCGGCGAGCGATGACAACGAGCAGCGGAACTAATGCGAACCACGCGAGGAAGTAAAGCTCGAAATTCGGGAACGAGAAGATCAGGAGGAGTGTAGTGGCGCCGGCTGCGCCCCACTCGGGCCGGGAAACTACTTGCCGCATCGCGGAGAGTTTATCAAAAAAATATTTTTGACCTTAACGAATCAACCTGATTGGGAGTGGTCAATTAGCAAATTTTTGACTCAAAAAGACAGAATCCGTCACTGCGAAAGTGACAAATTTCGTCGCTCTCTGCGGTTCGCTCCGTATCTCTGCGATCTCTGCGTTCAATAGCGCCCGTCAAACGCAGAGATCGCAGAGATACGCAGCGAACCGCAGAGAAGACTTTAAAAGCGGGAGAACCCAGCCATTTCTGACTGGGTCCACGTTTCGGGGGGAAGCACTGAAGGAACGCTCGGAAGGTTAGCTGGCGCAGCGGCAGGCGGCGCTCAGGGGATGTTGGCGGCGGGGGCACGGCGACTGTTTCCGTCTTTTCCGTGTCGTGCCGCGAATCTACTGAGCACGCGCTGTGCCAGAAAACCTAGCGCGGTCACTAATTTCCCATTGTGACCTGGCGCTGTAGAGCGATTGCTTCCTGATTGTTCGGATCGATCTGAATCGCGCTGAGCGCATACTTGCGCGCCTCGCCGCGATCGCCTCGATCCAGGAAAATTTTACCGAGTAGGATGTGCGCGTCGATTAGTTTCGGATCCCAGAAGATCGCCGTCTTCAGGGCTGCGATAGCCGCCTCCTGATCGCTGCGACGAAGATTGATGCGGCCGCTCAAGAGGTAAGCCTCCGCGTTGGTCGGCTCGATCATGACCACGCGATGGAGTTCCGGGAGCGCCTCCTCATCGCGACCCGCCTGGTAAAGATCACGAGCCTTAACTAACAAATCCTGCGTTGCCGAGCTCGGCGATCCCATGTCAGCGGTCAGCTTCTTGTCGCGGTCCAGTCCAAAAACTTCTTCACGATTCAACACGTCGCGCATCCGCAGGGTGACGCCACTCGTCGTCTGCGACTTTTGCCACTCCGTCTCCCACTTCGCATAGGCAGTTCG
>DATEWS010000632.1:0-2268 GCA_035257785.1 Pyrinomonadaceae bacterium | reverse complement strand
AACTTTCGCCGGCAAATAACCGCGCAAATCGGGACTGCGATACGCCGTGTAATGCTCCTGATTACGCTTGTCGTAACCAAGCACATAGATTCGGTCGAAATCCGGCTCATCAAGGCCATGCGGCTGATTGGAACTACTCTTCTCGAGTATCAACCAGCTTCCCGGTTTTGCTTCTCGTCCAACATCTTTATCGCCGGCGTTCTTTTCCTTGTTGTCGCCATCGAGACGCTGCCACGCCACAAACTCGCGCCCCGTGCGGTAAAAAATAATGTCGCTCGGAACCGCGAGCTCCACTTGCTTGCCGTAAATCCAACCGGCAGGCGCGGGCGATGTGGCAGTCGTTAGTCGCACCTTGTACCAGAGCTCATTCGTGTCCTCTGGTTCCTCCTCATTATCCTGTTGTTGTCCCGCTCTGGCTGAACCTTGCTGCGCGCTGCCGGCTTTCGGCGCGACGTCCGTCTCGATAGCTTCCGAGGATTTCGGTTTCGGCACGCGCTTCCAACTGATGATATCGAAACTCGAACCACTATCGAGTCGCATCATGATGTTTTCGTTACCACTGCGATCCGGACTCAATCGCAAGTTAGAACTCGCGCGAAGCTGTCCCGTCGCCTGGGCTGGAACATCCTTGTCTTCATCCGCGAGCTTCTTCGACTCCCCGAGCACGTCGTCAGGCATGACGTTGCGTGCTTCAATCCAGCCTTCAGTCGTGTCGGTATCGCGTGCCTTCACGCGCAGCCAACGTTCTTTGCGCGTGTTGTCACTCGGATCCGTGACGTCGGTGGAGTCGAGTATGTCTACGACGTCGCCACGGTTGACCTGCAACAGGTCGGCGGCGACGACGGCGGTCGAACTACGAATCTGAGCACGACGAGCAACAACCACACCCGTGCTGTTTCGCTTGGCCAGCGTCTGGCAACCAATCGACAGCGAAACAATCGCGAAAACCAGAATAGTCTTACTAAATCTCATTCCTCTTCCTTCGAAGCTCTCTCAATCGCGATAGCCGAGTGACCGTAATAACTGTTTCTGTTCAGCACTCAGGTTCCGGCTGACTTGCAGTTGAGACTTCTTACCGGATGTATCCAGCGCCAGACCATACGTGGGGAGTAACTGCCCGAGTTCGAGCCTTGTATTCTTTTCAACGTATAACTTTCCGAAGCCACTCATGGCAGGCGCCGCATCCAGCAGTGCAATTATAGCTTCATTTGCACTCGTGTTGGCAGCGACACGGCCATCGAACAGATCCCGGTAACGATCCGCCAGCATCGCTTTGCCACCCGATTCTTTCCGGATCTTCAAATCGTACAGGAAGCCGACCAGCATCCCTTTGACGTAGACTTGATTGAATCCGCTGGTCCAACGCGTTTCGGACGCCTGTATTAATGAAACGTCGTCGGGGTGAGAAATGTAAACATCGTAAGCGCCCGCCAATGTTTCAAGGAAACCTTTGAAGTTAATTACCTTCAGCTCAAGCGCGGTACGGAGTGCCATGTAGAGGGTAAAGCCTTCGAAAAACCAGTCGTAATCTCCTTCGAGCTTCAGCGAGTTGGGCACCCAGAGATGCAGCAACTCATGCGTGAAGATTACTTCGAGCTGCCCGATCCACGTATCGAAGTGTGCCTCCGGGTCTATGAGCAGTATGACAGTCGCGCCGCGGGTTTCGGCTTTCCACTTGGAACCGCCGAACGAAAACGGCGCGATCGCGATTAACGGCGTGCCAGGTAATTTGAATCCGGTCAGCGCGGTGTATTGCTTTATCACCTGCGTCGCTGCATCGAGGGCTTTCGCGTCTTTGAACGCCCAGATTCCGCTGACAACAAGTGCGAGGTTCGTGTTTGAAGTTTTGTGAAGCGAGCTGCCGACGATAAAAACCGCATTCTCAGGATCAGAAACGTCGTAACGACTGTTTTTGTCTGGTGAAATTGAGGATTCGACCATCCAACCGAACGGTAACTTAAACTCGGCGGAAAGATTCTCGATATCGCGGGGTATTAAGTCAGCGAACATGAGAAAGCCGCGACCGACTGTAAGCCAACTGATGTGTGGAACTTCAGCACCCGTAGCGGACGAGAGATCGAGTGTGTAAAGAATTCGGGACGCGTCGCGCTCCGCGCGGAACTCGCCCGAGGCGATCTTTTTCGCGCCGGCATCCTGGCCGGAACCTTCGCCGGCGCGAAAGTCTTTTACGCGTTCAGCAAAGCCAAGGGCGCCCGCGTAAGCATTGCGAAATGACCACGAGCGAGTTGGCACAGGCAATTCCGCCTC
>DATEWS010000631.1:0-3829 GCA_035257785.1 Pyrinomonadaceae bacterium | reverse complement strand
CCTGGTGACGGATGGTGCGCCGGCGCTAGCGCTCGGAGTTGACCCCGCCGATCCGGGAATCATGAGCAAATCGCCGCGTCTGGAAGGAGAAGGAGTGATCACACGCCAGATGTGGTTTGGCATCTTCTTCGTAGGTATTGTGATGGCGGCAGGCACGTTATTCGTTCTGGACGCTTCGTTGCCCGGCGGTTTTGTTGAAGGGTCGGGTGACTTGCGGTACGCGCAAACGATGGCGTTTACGACCCTGATGCTGTTTCAAATGTTTAATGTCTTCAATGCCCGTTCGGACGAGCGGAGCGCCTTCCGCGGATTATTCAGCAACCGCTGGCTTTGGCTGGCAATCATTCTTTCAGTAGCTCTCCAGGCAGCAGTAGTCTACGTACCGGTGTTACAGCGAGCGTTTTCAACCATGGGGATGAGTTTAACTGATTGGCTAAGCTCTGTTGCGGTGGCAAGTTCCGTGCTCTGGCTGCGCGAATTGAGCAAGTTACTCATGCGTGTGTTGAAAGCCTAAGCGCTACGACGATCGCTGCTCCAAGAAGGCCGTTTCTTTACGGCCGTGGGTAGCGCTTTTCTTGATTTCTCTTTCCCGCCCCAACACCTACCTGTAATTAAAGCACGGTGAAAACACCTGTCATGCGCGCGTGATTACACGGTTTCCTGCTCTTTGAATTCACCGTATGTTGGTAATCGTGAAGTTCGGTAGCGCGCACATAGTGCACCATCAAACAAACGAAAGGGGTTGGTTCATTGAGGCATCAGTACAAGATAAAAATACAGAGACCACGTGTTAGTAAGCTCTTTTGGCTATTTGCGGCGGCTGCGATTAGTGCGTTGTTGTTCGAGGAACAAGCAGCTGTCCTCTACGTCCTTGCGACCCTGGCGATATGCGGACTGTTGATTGTGCAAGCGATTTCGAAACTGGAAGCCAGATATCCGGAGATGCAGACCGTTGCCATCAGAGCTGACGACATGAGCGCAAGCTTCAGGGATTTGAGTAGAGGCAAAAGATTAGCCGCGTAACGTCCGGCGGATTTACAGAATGTTTCAAAGGAAATCATTGGAACGAACATTGGAGAAGAGGTTCAAATGCCGATTTACAAAACGATATTGCGAAGAAAAGAGGAAATCGCCGATGGAACAATGGCATTCCATTTTGAAAAGCCAGGAGGTTTTGTCTTCAAAGCTGGACAATTCGGTGACTTTACTCTGATCGATCCGATCGAAACCGATGCCGAAGGCAACATACGAGGCTTCTCGTTGGCGAGTGCTCCCTATGAAGCTGATCTCATGTTTGCGACTCGAATGCGTGATACCGCATTCAAGCGTGTTTTAAAAACGATGGAGATTGGAACAGAAGTTTCCCTTGATGCTCCTTATGGCTCCTTCACCCTCCACAACAACTCGAGAGTCCCGGCCGTCTTTCTTACCGGTGGCATCGGAGTTACACCTGTGAGAAGCATCGTGCTGCAAGCCGCTCATGACAATCTTCCTCATAAGATCTTTCTTTTCGATTCCAACCGCAGACCGGAAGACGCCGCTTTTCTGAACGAGCTGAGAGGAGCACAGGAGAAGAACTCGAATTACACCTTTATCGGCACGATGACGGAGATGGAAAAATCAAGCCAGATGTGGGATAGCGAAACTGGATACATCACGAAGCCGATGCTCGTTAAATACATTGGTGATCTCACACGTCCTATTTATTACATCGCCGGCCCAGCAGCAATGGTGAGTGCGATGCGTAAGTCGCTAAACGAAGCGGGTGTCGACGATGACAATATTCGAACAGAGGAATTTTCAGGCTACTGAGCCGGGCATCAAGGCGAGAGATGAATATCAGGATAAAACGAGCGTATGAGCAACCGCACAAGGATGATGGGTTCCGTATCCTCGTTGACAGGCTCTGGCCGCGCGGTCTAACTAAGGAGAAGGCGAGCGTTGATCTATGGCTGAAAGAGATCGCTCCAAGCACTGAACTGCGAAAATGGTTTGCGCATGATCCCGATAAGTGGAAACGCTTCCGCGGACGCTACGAAACTGAGATACGCCACAACGACGATCTGATAAAAGTGCTGAAGCAAAAAGCCAGGGAAGGAACAGTCACCCTAATCTATGGAGCTCGAGACGAAAAGCACAATGAGGCATTGGTTCTGAAACAGTTCCTGGAAAGAAACCAATAGCAGTGTTCCAGACGACCAACGAACCTCGTCAGCCAACGGCATCCGTGACGATCGTTTGTGCCTCATCCAATATGCGCCTAAGGTGATCCGTTCCCCGAAAGCTTTCCACATAAATTTTGTAGATGTCTTCAGTACCGGACGGACGCGCCGCGAACCATCCACTTTCTGCCACGACCTTCAGCCCTCCGAGAGGCGCCCCATTACCTGGAGCATGCGTGAGGATGGTCTGAATTTCTTCACCTGCAAGCTCTTTCAAGCGAACCTGCTGCGGAGAAAGTTTCTTTAGAATCTCTTTTTCTTGCACTGTGGCTGGAGCCTCAGTGCGCGTGTATACCGACTCTCCGAACTCGGTTGTTAGCTCCTGATAGATCTGGCCGGGATCGCGATCCATACGTGCGGTGATCTCCGCCGCAAGCAAGGCCGGAACAATTCCATCTTTATCCGTAGTCCAGACGGTTCCATCGAGACGTAGGAAAGACGCACCCGCACTCTCTTCTCCACCAAAACCGAGCGTGCCGTCGAGCAAGCCATCCACGAACCACTTGAAGCCGACCGGGACCTCGTAGAGCTTGCGGCCCAGTTTTGCTGTGACGCGATCGATCATCTGACTGCTGACCATTGTCTTACCCACGGCCGCCACGTTGCTCCATTCAGGCCGGTGTTGGAAAAGATAGTAGATAGCGGCCGTCAGGTAATGATTGGGCTGAAGCAAACCTGCCTCGCGCGTGACGATTCCATGCCGGTCATGATCCGTGTCACAAGCAAACGCAATGTCGAAGCGATCCTTCAGTTCAATCAGACTTGTCATGGCGTAAGCAGAGGATGGGTCCATGCGGATCTGGCCGTCCCAATCCATTGTCATGAAACGGAAAGTCGGATCGACGAGCTCGTTGACGACGGTGAGGTTTAACTTGTAGTGATCAGCAATTCGCGCCCAGTAGTGGACGCCCGCGCCGCCGAGCGGATCCACGCCCATCTTCACCTTCGCACCGCGAATGGACTCCATATCAATAACATTTGCGAGATCACTTACATACGAACCGAGAAAATCGTGCCGGTGTGTAGTGGAAGCGCGAAGCGCCTGCTGAAAGGGAGTCCTTTTAACGTTTTGAAGGGCACTCTCGAGAAACTGATTCGCGGTTGCCTGAATCCAGTTGGTGACGTCGGTTTCCGCCGGCCCACCGTTTGGCGGGTTGTACTTGAAGCCGCCGTCATCAGGAGGATTATGCGACGGCGTGATCACGATTCCGTCGGCGAGTCCAGTCTTTCTCTCGCGGTTGTAGGTGAGAATCGCGTGTGATATCACGGGCGTCGGAGTGTATTCGTCCCCTTCGGCGATCATCACTTCGACGCCGTTGGCGGCTAACACCTCGAGCGAACTCGCAAACGCCGGCATCGAAAGCGCGTGAGTATCCACCCCAAGAAACAGTGGACCATCGATGTGCTGCAGTTTTCGATACAGACAAATTGCCTGCGTGATGGCGAGGATATGCCACTCATTAAAAGCCTTTTGTAGAGATGAACCACGGTGCCCTGAAGTGCCGAATGCTACTCGTTGTGCCCGGATCGAAGGATCAGGCACATCGGTATAGTACGCCGTGATTAGCTTCGGGACGTTAACCAGCATCCCTGGCTCGGGCAATTTT
>DATEWS010000630.1:0-13713 GCA_035257785.1 Pyrinomonadaceae bacterium | reverse complement strand
GAAGCGCCGCAGTCTTACAATTACGGCGTCGATCCGAATGCCGAGAACGAAGTCCACCTGCTCGATTACTGGCGCGCGATCCGCAAGCGTCTGTGGCTCGTCTTCGGCATCGTTGCGCTCGTCACGATGCTCTCCGTCGTCTACGTCGCGCGCAAACCTGATGAGTACGAGGCGCAGGCAAGGGTTCAAGTCGATCTCGAAGACACCACCAACCTCGTCAACAATCAACGCCCGCTTTATGGACCAACTGACGATCCCATCTACTTCAACACACAACTCCAGATACTCGTCAGTCCCGGCTTGATGCGGCGCGTGGTCCGCACTCTCGATCTCGAACACAACCCCGACTTCTTCAAAGGCGATCCTTCGCAACGACCTTCAACCTGGCAAACACTCCGCCGTATGGTCGGACTCGGCAAGGCTCCCGATCCCGCATCAAAACCTCCGGACCAGTTGGCGCTCACCAACACCGTAGCGCAGGCCACCGCGCGTGAAGATCTGAACGAAGCAAAACGTCTCGCGCCGTACGTCAACAATATTCTCAGTGGGCTCAAAGTCGATCCGGTGAAAGAAGCGCGCGGCTATTACAAAGAAACACGTTTGATTGATATCAAGTTCAGTCATCCGGTGCCGGACGTGACTTCGAAAGTCGTAAACGCGATCGCTGAGACTTACGTCTTCTCAAATCTCGAAAAGCGCACTGAAGCCAACAGCACAACCGGCGACTTTCTCCAGAAACGAATCGCGGAACTTCAGCAACAGATCCGCACTTCCGAAGAACGGCTCGGCAACTACGCGAAGAACAACCAGATCATCTCGCTCGATCCAAACCAGAACACGGTTGTCGAACGTCTCGCCGGTCTGAACCAGCAGTTGCTCCAGGCCGAAAACGATCGCAAAACTGCGGAAGCCGCCTACAACGCGGCCAAAGCTCCCGATGCCGCCAATGCGTTGTCCGAAGATGCCGCTAAACCAACGAACGATCTCGAGTCGAAGCTGATCGAGCTCAAGCAAAAGCGCGCGTTGCTAATGGTCGACGCGACTGAGGAAGCGCCCGAAGTTAAGGAAGTCGATCAGCAGATCAACGAGCTCGATAAGCAGTTGAAGGATCTGCGCAGTCGCAAGTCAGCCACGTTACTGACAAATCTGAACACGCGTTATCAACAGGCACTCGAACGCGAACAGTCGTTGCGCAAAGCCTTCGAACAGCAGCGTGCGGAGACTCTCTCGCAGAATGAAGCGGCGATCAATTACCGCATCATCCAGCAGGAAATCGAAACAAATAAATCGCTGCTGAACGGATTGCTACAGCGCTCGAGAGAGAACGACGTGATGCTGGCGGGCAAGCCGAACAACATCTCGATCGTCGATTACGCACTCACGCCCGACGCGCCGGTTGGTCCAAACCGCGCGCGCACAGTCATCGCTGCGTTTTTACTTTCGATTGGTCTGGGTATCGGTCTCGCTTTGTTCTTCGAATATCTCGACGACACGGTCCACTCGACTGAAGAAGTCGAACGCGTTCTGCACCTGCCGGCGCTTGCAGTGATCCCCTCGGTCGGCAGCGCAGCGCGACGGCGTGTGCTTCCCAGTTCGACCGCGTTGCAAAAACAAAATGGCAACGGCAACGGTCATTCGGAACTGTTGATGAACGTCGATAGTCGTTCGCCACTCGCGGAAGCGTATCGACACCTGCGCACGTCCGTGTTGCTTTCGACCGCCGGACGCGCGCCGAAGTCGTTGCTCGTCACGTCGAGTCTGCCCGGAGAAGGGAAGACTACGACCGCCGTCAACACCGCGATCAGCCTCGCCCAAACCGGCGCGAGTGTCGTGATCATCGACGCCGACATGCGCCGCCCGCGTTTGCAGAGCATCTTCGACATGCACGGACAATTGGGGTTGAGCTCGATCCTTTCGAGCGATATCTCCGCAGACGACATGCTCGCGATGGTGCGTAGCCATGAAGAGAGTGGACTGAATGTTTTGACTTCGGGACCGATTCCACCGAACCCCGCTGAGCTTCTCGGATCCGATCAGATGCGCCGGCTGCTCGCAGTGCTACAGGCAAACTACACGCACGTAGTTGTCGACTCGCCGCCGGTCAGTTCCTTCACGGATGGCGTTTTGATCTCAACGATGGTCGACGGCGTGTTGCTCGTGGTCCATGGCGGCAAGAGTTCGCGTCACATCGTGCGCCGTTCGAAGCAGTTGTTGAACGACGTCGGCGCGAAGATCTTCGGCGTAGTGCTGAATAACATCAATCTTCAGTCGCACGATTATTACTACTACCAGAGTTACTACGGCCAGAAGTATTACGAAAAAGCATAGTGTTTCACGCAAACACGCAAAGTTTCCGCAAAGGCGCAACGTCTTAAAAATCTTCTTAGCGACTTTGCGAAAACTTTGCGCCTTTGCGTGAAACCATCTAAATCACTCTAACCTTTCGTGCAAAGCAGATCGCAACTCGCTGTTCCTTGTTTTCGCATCGAGCCCTCAACTCGCTGGCCATCGCTCGGGCTGCGCGAGCTTTGGGATTATCGCGAGCTGCTTTATTTCCTCACCTTGCGCGACATCAAGGTGCGTTACAAACAAACTGTGCTCGGCGCGATCTGGGTCATCATTCAACCTTTGTTCTTGATGCTTGTCTTCAGCCTGTTCTTTGGCAGACTGGCCGGCGTACCCTCCGATGGAGTTCCTTATCCTGTCTTCAGTTTCTGCGCGCTGCTGCCATGGCAACTCTTCGCGCAATCGTTAACGGAGTCGAGTAACAGCCTGGTGGGCAATCAGAATCTAATCACGAAGGTCTACTTTCCTCGTCTCGTCGTGCCTATATCCGCCGTGCTTGGCGGTCTCGTCGATTTCGCGATCTCATTTGTAATACTGCTGGTCCTAATGATCTTCTACGGCATCGTTCCGGGCTGGCAGATTGTTGCTGTCCCGGCGCTCGTAGTGTTGGCAGTGATGGTTGCATTGGCGGTCGGTCTCTGGCTTTCCGCACTCAACGTGCAATACCGAGACGTCCGTTACACGATCAATTTCCTGGTCCAATTCTGGTTGTTCGCGACTCCTGTTGCGTATCCGAGCTCGATCGTACCGGAACGTTGGCGCGTTCTGTACGGACTCAACCCGATGGTGGGCGTTGTTGATGGTTTTCGCTGGGCGCTACTCGGTAAACCTGAATCGCCCGGTCTGCCGCTCTTAATCTCTGTAATTGTTGTGTTGTTGCTTCTCGTCGGCGGCCTCTACTACTTCCGTCGCCTGGAGCAGCAGTTCGCCGATATTGTCTGATGTCGAATGTCACGATCCGCTGCGAAGGTCTGAGCAAGCGGTATCGAATCGGAGCTACGTACGAGCGCTACAAGGCGCTGCGCGATGTAATCACCGATGCAGCCACCGCGCCGTTTCGACGCATTCGCGGAGCGTCGCGAAACGGTAACGGCAACTCAAACGGACATCAGACTCCCGCCGCTCAAGCCGCCATTGATAACAGCTACATCTGGGCTCTCGACGATGTCTCGTTTGAGATCCCGACGGGTGACCTCGTCGGTATAGTCGGTCGCAATGGCGCCGGTAAGAGCACGCTACTCAGAATTCTGTCGCGCATAACGAAGCCTACGCGCGGGCGAGCAGAAGTTCACGGGCGTGTTGGATCGTTGCTCGAGGTCGGTACCGGGTTTCACCCTGAACTGACCGGCCGCGAGAATGTTTATCTCAACGGCGCAATACTCGGCATGCGCAAGTCGGAGATCAGTCGCAAGTTTGATGAGATCGTTTCGTTCGCGGAAGTCGAAAAGTTTATCGACACACCGGTGAAGCGTTACTCGACGGGCATGTACATGCGGCTCGCGTTTGGTGTTGCGGCGCACATGGAAACCGAAGTCTTGATCGTCGACGAGGTCCTGGCAGTCGGTGATGCGCAGTTTCAAAAGAAGTGTTTTCAGCGGATGAGTGAGATTGGACAACACGGCCGCACGATCCTGTTTGTCAGTCATAACATGTCGGCACTGCGGAACATTTGCAAACAGGCGCTGGTTATCGATCACGGAAAGCTGATCGCGCAGGGTGAAGTGAATCACACCATCGATCACTATCTCGCTCAAATCGGTGATGACGGTCAGGATGAGAGTGTTGAAACGCCAACGTTCACCGTCGCATCAGTTGAGATCCGATCCGAGTGTAGTCCGGTGGTCAAGACATTCGATCCAGTGCGCATCAGTGTCAAGTTCATACCAAAGACCGACATCGTTGAGCCGGGTCTGTTTGTTTCGATCCTCACGATGGAATCACGCCGTTTGGCGAGCCTTGATTTTCGAGATTTTGCGAGTGCGGCGCCGGTAAAGGCAGGCGAGGTCTGTGAACAGGGGTTCACGATTGAGTCGTTTCCACTGTTGCCCGGGTTTTACCAGTTGGAGATTCACCTGAGAAACGGCCGCGAGCTGTTTGAACTTGTTCCACACGCATATCAATTCGAGGTAGCGGAAACGCAGGTTTACGGAGGACGCAAGCTCGAACCCGATTGGTTTGGAAGAGTTGGTCTAAAAGCTCAAGCGTTGGACAGTTCGGCCACAGATAAACGCGGATGACACGGATACTGGTAACTGGCGGACTCGGGACAGTCGGCGCGGGACTGATAACGGAACTGCGTGGGCGCGGGCATCATGTTGTATCCTGCGATCTTCATCACCAGCCGGACGAGATCGGTTTTAGTCTGCGCACCGATGTCGAAGTGCCGCTGTATGCGCGGTGCGATGTCGGGGACTTTCGACAACTCGAACGCGTCTTCGAACGTTGTGGGCCATTCGATTACGTCTATCACTGCGCCGCGGAATTCGGACGCTGGAACGGTGAAGACTTTTACGAGACGTTGTGGCGCACAAACGCTATCGGCACGAAGAACGTCATTCGCTTGCAGGAGCGACTGCGGTTTCGACTCATCCACTTCTCGTCATCGGAAGTCTATGGCGATTGGCCCGACCTGATGGTCGAAACGATCATGGACCAGTACGAGATCAAGCAGCTCAACGACTACGCGATGACGAAATGGGTAAACGAGATGCAGATCCGTAACTCCGCGATGCAGTACGCTACGGAGACGGTGGTGGTGAGATTGTTCAATACGTATGGACCAGGCGAGTATTACAGTCCTTATCGTTCCGTAAATTGCCGTTTTCTCTACTGTGCGTTGCACGGTCTCCCATGGACCGTCTTCGGCGGACACTCGCGGACTTCAACGTATCTCGCGGATACCGTGCGCACGCTCGCCAACATCACAAACAACTTCAAACCCGGCGAAACCTATAACATCGGCGGCACCGATCTGCACACGATCGAAGAACTCTCTGAAGTCGTGTTGAAGGTGACTGAAGCGAATCGTTCTCTCGTGCATTATGCCGACTCGGAGATCCTCACGACGAAGCTCAAGCAAGTGGACACGTCAAAATCTGTTCGCGACCTGGACCACAAAAATTCCTACACACTCGAAGATGGAATGCGACTGACGGCTGAGTGGATGAGGAACGTCTATTGTTTGTGAATATCTTGCCAGTGGCACCCTGTTTGACTCTTGAGTGATGCGCGTGTTTCCGCAGTTACTTTATGTAGGCGACGTACCGGTTGAGGCGTCTTATCACGGTTCGGCGCTCTTGCATCGTTTGTTGAGTGACTATCCGCCGGAGCGATTGTCGATCATCGAGACTGCAACGCAATCCGAAGAGTCGCGACGGTTGCCACAGGTCAAGTATCTTTCTTATCCAATTGGTAAACAGCGCTGGCTGAACACGAGATTTAACCCTTACGTGTCCGTCTGGTTCACACAGGCAGGAAAACTTTTAGCGCCGAAGCTTTTGCAGTCGCTCAACGGCTTTAACTTCGAGGGCGTGTTGACGGTGGCCCACGGCTTTGGTTGGTTCGCTGCTGCTGAGATCGCTAGTAGAAGAAGCGTGCCGCTGCACTTGATCGTTCACGACGATTGGCCACGCGTCGCCGGGGTGGCCCCGGTTTTTCTCAGTTGGCTGGATAAACGTTTTGCGAGTGTTTACCGTCAGGCGCAGTCTTGCTTGTGTGTTTCGCCTGCAATGAGCCTTAGTTACGGAGAGCGTTACGGCAAACCAGCCTGCACGATCTATCCGAGCCGCGCCGTAACCTGTCCACAGTATGACGAGCCACCCGTGCGACTCGCGCACAACGATCACGCATTTACAGTCGCATTTGCGGGCACAATCAATTCAAGCGGTTATATCCGCGCTCTCGTCGCCTTACAGGATGCGCTGAAGCTCACCGGCGGACGGTTGTTGATCTTTGGACCATTGAGTGCCGAAACGGCGCAGCAAATGCGACTGAACGATCCCAACACTGAGATTCGTGGCCTGCTGCCCCCGACAGAATTGCTAACTATCCTGCGCGACGAAGTGGACACGCTCTTTGTGCCAATGTCTTTTGAGCCCGCCGATCGCATCAACATGGAAATGGCTTTCCCGAGCAAACTCGCAGACTACACCGCGACCGGCCTGCCGTTGCTGATCTATGGCCCAAGATATTGTTCAGCGGTCACATGGGCGCGTGAAAATCCCGGAGTCGCAGCAATCGTCGAATCCGAACCGGACCTTTGCCGCGCAATCGCGCTCCTCGCAAACAACCCCGACATGCGCTTAAAACTCGGCAAGCTCGCTCTAGCAACCGGCCGCCAATATTTTACTCACGACCGCGCGCAACGAATATTTCATCAATCTCTATCCGTGTAATCCATGGTTAAGTTTCTCCTCGACCAGACCGCGCTCGCCTTGTTTAAGACGGTTCCGGCCCGCGCCGCGCATCATCTGTTGTTCCTGGCCCAAAGTCGCCCCGACCTCTCCGACCGCTGGGGTTATCACATTCGTCCAATTCATTATTACGAGCCGCTGCCGGATTTCCGTGCGATCACCGCCGAGCAGATCAACCGCCGCCGGAATTACGCGAGTATCGAGTTCTACTGGGAAGACCAATTAGCTCTTCTCTGTGAACTGGTGCGTTACCGTGACGAACTGCACGAGCTTGATTTTGATTTTAATAACGACTTCTTCAGTGGTTTTGACGCGGCGGTTTACTATTCGCTGATTCGTCACTTGCAACCGGCGCGAATCATCGAGATTGGTGGCGGCCATTCAACACGGATCGCCGCTCATGCGATCGCGCGCAATGGCGACGGACGACTCACTTGCATTGAACCTTACCCCGAAGCCCGACTGCTTGATGCAAACTTGAGCGTTCAGATAATCCAAAAACGAGTGGAAGAGATCGACCTCGATTTCTTCGACCGTCTCGAAGCCGGCGATATTCTCTTCATCGACTCGAGCCACTCGGTTAAGTTTGGCAGCGATGTCTGTTACGAATTTCTTGAAGTCTTGCCGCGATTGAAGCCGGAAGTCTGGGTTCACGTACACGACATCTTTTTTCCGCACGACTATCCGGCCGAATGGCTGCTCGATCGACGGCTTGCGCTGAACGAGCAGTATCTGTTGGAAGCGTTTCTCGCCTTTAACAAAAATTTTGTAGCCCAGTTAGCGAACCACTGGATCTGTCTTGACCATGCGGACGTAGCGTCGCGTCTCTGGTCCAATGACACACGCGCCTCCAGCTTTTGGATGAAACGCGTCGCATGAACATCTCGGCGATCATCGCGACCCTTGGCAGACCAGAGATGCTGAGACGCTGTCTCGACAGTCTTGCGAAACAGACTGTTCGCGTTTCGGAAGTGGTTATAGTTCATTGCGGTGACGACGCTGAGACGCAGACTGTCTGCGAGGATCCGTGCTGGTCTTTTGAAGTCCGGTACTTTCATCATCCGGAGCGAAACTGCGCGCGGCAACGCAATTTCGCGATTGCACGCGCCAGGTTCGATAACCTGCTCTTGATCGATGATGACATCGAAGTTGATCCGCAATGGACCGAAGAACTCTTTAAACCCATCTGGGCCGATCCGAAGGTGGGCGCAACGATGGGCCGGCTGCTCAATCAACCACTGGCGAGGCCAACGTTTTTCTGGCGGCTGTATCGCAGCCTATTGTACGGCGGTGGCGAGGGATTGGAGGCCGGCAAGTTGATCGGTGCCGCTTTGCCAAACGGATTTCCAACGACCACCACAGAGTTGATAGCTTGCGAATGGATTGGCGGTGGTGTCAGCGCATTGCGGCGGGAAGCGTTCGAATCCGTTGGTGGTTTTGCGTCGTTTTTTACGGGGAGTTCTCCGGGCGAGGATCTCGATCTTGGTTATCGTTTGAGCCGCAGTTGGAAAGTGTTTTATGTGCCGGCAGCGAAATGCGTTCATCATCAGGCGTCGAGCGGAAGGGAACAGTCGGACCAGCATCAGTATCTTTCGATGCGCGCGCGTTTTGCAATTCTGACGATCACGATGCGCAAGAGTCGTTATGCGGCGTTGGGCCATATCGCACTTTGGGCGCTGGTCCAATTCCTGAGCGAGCTCGCGAGCTTGAGACATGGATTGTCGAGGCCTGATTTGCCGCGCGCCTGGTCGGGGCGTCTGAGAGGTTTTATATCGTGCCTGAATCTGCGGGCCCAACCTTAGTCATCGCTGATTATCCGGTTGGATATGCGAGCGGGTTTGGCGAGACGCTTTACAACCTGTTCAAAGATTTTCCAGACGAGAAACTCTGGAGCGCGCACCCGGGACATCTTGCGGCGGCGGAACAGAAGAAGCGCGGTCAATCGGTCGCGCTGCCTTCGCCGTCGCGTCCCCGATGGCTCAATGGTCGTGTTGCACTTGCTTACTATCCTTTATTAAAGGCGCAGCAGTTTCGCGCAACGCGCGAGACTGTGCGGCAGCTTGCCCAGGTTGTTGAGAAGAATTCGATCAGGAATTTGCTGGTGGTGCCGGTTACTCCGTGGATTCTTTCTGCTGCGCTGGCGCTACACCGGCGTTATCCAAAACTCAATCTCGTGTTTTACGTGATGGACGACTGGCAGGGACATCACGAGTGTCACCAGTTACCTTATTCGCGACGGCGACAACGCTTGCTGCGCGAAGCGGTTGATCGTGCGAACACCAGGTTTGCCGTGTCGCGGGAGATGGCGGCGCATTATGAACAGACGTTTGGGAAGAGTTGGGCTGTGGTCCATAACGGCGTCGCGAACGATTCACTCACGAATGGACACAACGGGCATAAGCAACCGCGAAAAGTGCTGCTGGCGGGCGACGTTAACGTGTTTCGGTTTGACGCCGTGATCGCATTCGCCGAGGCGATCGAGCGTTACAATAAGCGTCGCGCGCAAACGATCGAGTTCAACGTAATGGGCGATGTGGCTGAACAGCACGGTGCTCCGTTATCGAATTTGCGATCAGTAAAACTACTGGCGCGGCGTTCGCACGCGGAGTGTCTCGAGGCAATGAGAGCCGCGGATTTGCTTTATCTACCACTTGCTTTCTGCAAACGTTCGGCTCGCATTTCCCTTTATTCATTGCCGACCAAACTTCCTGAATACCTCGCCTCGGGAAAGAGTATTTTCTTCCACGCGCCGAAAGAGTCGGCTGTGTTTCGCGTTGCTGAGCGTTACGATCTCAATCCGCGACTGGCGTCGATCGAGCCGGATGCGCTTGATGCGTTCGTCGAAGAGTGGGCTGAACGAATCAGCGCCGGCTCGCTCGTAAGAGCACGGAGCGCTTTGAGGGAAGAGTTTGATATCGATCAACTCGCAACACGTTTCCAATCGGCCTTCATCTGATGAACTGCCGGATTTGCGCTACAGAAACAGATCCGTTCCTGCGTATCTCCACCGCTGACCTGGATGAACCGTTTCTCGACGCCACACTGCGCGCGCGCCTGCCGGAATTAGAACTGCGCCGTTGTGCTCAGTGCGGATGTCTTTGGGCAGCAGACCAAAGGCAGGACGATCGCGTATTGAGTGAAGCATATGAGCGCGTCGTTGATGCCTACTTCGATTCGCAGCAGAACGATCCACGTTATCTCAGCTTCTATAAGCAACTTGAAGAATTTGTGAAACCACACGCTTCGGGCCGCACGATCCTCGATGTCGGCTGTGGCGATGGTGTTTTCCTGTCGTGCATGTCGAACGACTGGTCGAAGCAGGGACTCGAACCGAGCGCGTCGGGCGCGTCTCTCGCGCGGCGGAAAAATCTCGAGGTCGCTCATGCAACTCTCGATACCGCGTCTATGCACTACGAAGCGGACGTAGTCTCAGCCCTGGACGTCATCGAGCATGTAATCGATCCGCACCACTTTGTTGAGTCGTTCAAACGCCATCTACGCCCGCGCGGAGTTGTTTTGTTACTGACCGGCGATGCTGATTCTTATCCGGCAAAGATTGCTGGACCACGTTGGTCCTATCTACGCTGGTGTGGTCACATCTCAGTCTTCTCGCAATCCGGTTTGCGAAAACTCCTGGAGTCGCATGGCTTTGAGATTCTTGCGTGGAGTCGTTGTGAACATCCGTCGAGTCCGGGTGCATTTGCGTGGTGGCGTGTGCATTTGTTGGAGCCGGCGCGGCGAGTGTTGGGACGAAACAGGTCGTGGTATCCATTCTGGCGCGACCATCAGATGGTTGTTGCCCGTGTAAATTAAGCGCCCGTGAATGGATCTCGGAATTGGGTGTTTCTGGGTGATAGTCTCACCGAGGGCGTCGGCTCGAAAAGGACGAGTCATGTTACCGAGCTTGCGAAACAACTCCGCGCGTCTGAGTTTCGTTTACGACCGATCGACTCGCGCAATGGTCAGGTGAATTTTAATGTCGCGGGGTTGATGAACGTCGCTACGGCGGATCTGTGGCTTTGGAATCTCGCGTGTGAAGGGAAAACAATCGAGTCGGATTTTGAGTGGCTGCCGCTAATCGCTGCGCTGCGTCCGGAACTGGTAATTGTTTTCAGAGGTACTTTGGAAAGCATCGTTCGTCCGGCGATGTTGCGTGATGGCGCGTGGCCGTGGTGGGTACCGCGATCTTGGCGCACGTATTCTGCGATGGATCCGCGTTGTTACTTCAGCACCACGTGGTGGCGTAGAGCCAAGCAAACTTCCGTTGACGCGTTGAAACAGAAGACGCGCCTGAAGCTTCTAAAACTGCAATCCGGCAAGCCGTTAATGGAGTTGGAAAAATTCGTGCAGCATCAACGTGAGTTGTTGCAGCAACTGCGAGCGCTCGGTGCGCGAGTGTTGGTGCTCGGGTTACTGCCGATTGGTGAAGCTCGTTTTCCGGACTCGCCCGCGTATTTCAAAACCGTCAACACGAAATTGAAAGAAGTTGCCGACGCGGCGGGGGCTGAGTTCTTTGATTGGGCTTCGTTATTGCCGGCGAAAACTGAACTCTTCTATCGCGACAGTCTCCACCCGAACGAGCTGGGCGCACGCGCGCTCGCAGAGATACTGCGTCACGCATTGTGAAAATCTCAGCAATCGTCACTGCGTATGAACGAATCGAGCAGACGCTCGCGACGCTCCGAATCGTTCAGAGTTGTACGCCGCCGCCTGACGAAATACTGGTCCATGTCGATGCGAACAGGCGCGACTGCGAGCGCGCGATCCGCGAGGAATTTCCGTGGGTGCGCGTTCTTCGCAGCGATGAACAGGTTGGACCAGGCGGCGGGCGAAACAAACTCATCGATGCGGCGCAGTTTGAGCTTGTGGCGAGTTTCGACGACGACTCCTATCCGATCGACTCTGATTACTTTGCGCGTGCTGCGAAATTGTTTGAGCAGTTTCCAGACGTGGCAGTGCTTTGCGCTGCGTTGTATCACGCGGGTGAAGCAATCGGTCTTGATGAAAGAAGCGCGCAATGGACTGCCGACTTTTCCGGCGGCGCGTGTATTTACCGGCGGCAGGCTTTTTTGAATGCCGGTGGTTATGTGCCGCTGCCCGTCGCGTATGGAATGGAAGAAGTTGATCTTGCGATTCGTGTGCACTCGCGCGGTGGCAGGATTCTGACGACTCGCTGGCTGCGCGTTTTTCATAACACTAACCTCGAGCGTCATGCGGATCCGCGTGTGACTGCCGGCAGCATCGCCAATCTCGCCTTGCTTACCTATCTGCGATATCCGGTGTCGCTTTGGGTTGTGGGGATAGGACAGTGTGCGAATCGTTTGATCTGGTTACTGCGACACGGGCGGCGCCGCGGGATCTTGAAAGGTGTGATCATGATCCCGGCGCACCTCCGCGCGAATCATCGCTACCGGTTGCCGGTGAGCAAGGGCGCGATGCGATCGTACCTGGCGCTGCGCCGCGCCCCCATCCCGGAAAGACTTTAACCACGGATGACACAGAAAAAGATCCGGATTTCTTCCGTGTCATCCGCGGTCTGGCTTTGCTGCCAACTCGGAGCGCGTGAGCATTACGCGGTGCCGCGGGCGCTGCAACTCAGCGGATTGCTCGGCGAGTTTATAACCGATCTCTGGATCCGGCCGGGCACGCTGCTGCACTCGTGGAACAAACCACTCACCGGTCGCTTTCATCCCGGTCTCGCCGGCGCGCGCATCGCTGCTCCAAATCTGGCGTCGCTGACGTTTGAGTTGAAAGCTTCGCTGGCGCGTGAGAACGGTTGGAAACTGATTAGCCGGCGCAACGAGTGGTTTCAGCGTCATGCGCTCGATCAGCTTAAGCGCACCACCAACGGCAATCACACCATTTTCGCTTACAGCTACGCCGCCCGCCACATCTTCAAGTTTGCGCGCGAGCGTGGCTGGCGCACCGTGTTGGGCCAAATGGATCCTGGTCCAACTGAGGAAAGTAAGTGGCAACCAATGCCGAAAGAGTACGGCGACAACTGGCGTCACGAATGCTCGCTAGCGGATCAAATCGTCGTCAACTCACAGTGGTCCAAAGATGCTTTGCTTCGCGAAGACGTGCCGGCGGAAAAAATACAGATTATTCCGGTGGCTTACGAACCGTGGACCGACACGCGTTCTTTTCAACGACTTTATCCACGTGCCTTCAGTGCCGAACGACCACTGCGAGTGTTATTTCTGGGTCAAATAAATCTGCGCAAAGGCGTGCAGCAGTTACTTGACGCGGTCAACTTGTTGAAAGGCGAACCGGTGGAGTTCTGGTTTGTTGGTCCAACACAGATCGATGTCACTCAGGATTTGCGCTTGCACACGCAATGCAGGTGGTTTGGCGTCGCGCCGCGCGTCGAAGTCGACAGTTATTACAGAGACGCGGACGTATTTATCTTCCCGACACTCTCGGATGGTTTCGGACTGACACAACTGGAGGCGCAGTCGTGGAAACTGCCAGTGATCGCCTCGCGTAACTGCGGTGAGGTGGTGCGAGATGGTTTCAACGGCGTGTTGCTCGATGAAGTCTCAGGCGAAGCAATTGCAAACGTCCTGCGTAAGTTTTTGCAGGCACCGGATACGCTCAGCGCGATGTCTGTTCGATCGGGTGTGGACGATCGTTTCAGCCTTAAGAGTCTGGCGTCAGCTTTGAAATCTTTGTGATGCAATCTGTTCGCGTTTGGAGTCGCCCGCCTTTTGCCTTGACGGCAGCGCCCAGCCTGACCGTACGGTCAGCCCTGCTGGCGATCATCAGCACAGTCATCGCAACCACGCTCGCGATCCTTTTGATCCCCGAAGACGCAGCCACTGAGGGCGCGCTGTTTTACCCCGCTCTAGTGATGTCCGCTGGTCTCGCTGCCGCTCCATTCGCGGCCGCACTGCGTCATCCAAAAGCACTGCTGCGCGGCGAGTCGTTGCTTTCAGTAGCGCCAATTTACTGGCTG